>JAQXCQ010000166.1 GCA_029251785.1 Maricaulis sp.
GAGCCTAGCGAATTCGCGATTCGGGGAGAATTTCCCAGTGCCGAGTAAAACTCTTCCAACGGCGATCCATCACGCAAACCGCCCAGATCCTCCCCGACATCGAGCCGTTCCGCCGTGGAAATATTCACAACCGCCGGCGCCAAACGTTCGACCAAATCGGCGAATCCGTCCGGAGCGGGATGCGCCAGACTGGCCGCCGGCAAAACAATCATCAGGAACAGAACAACAATACGGCGCATAAGACCTACCCGGGTGCTTTTGGCGAAAACGCAAACAACAGAATACCCCTGCCCGCACGGCTCGCAACCGTCTTGACGATATCGTTAGCGCAATGACATCTTTGTCATCAGGTTTGCAAGAAAATCAGCCATCCAAAGAAAACGGCCAGCCCCGATTTCGGAACTGGCCATTCTCAATTTCATTCAGTCAGTCAGAAAATTGGGATAATCACCCACCGTCCTGATCGCTGAAATATTCGAAGAACTCCGAGTCCGGCGGGATGATAATCGGCGTCCCGTTGTCCACGGCAAGCTCATAGGCCTCCATGGAGCGATAGAAAGCGAAGAATTCCGGATCACGACCATAGGCAGCCGCATAGATGGAGTTCCGCTGCGCATCGCCTTCACCGCGAAGACGTTCGGAGTCACGCTGCGCTTCCGCCCGAATAATCGTGGCCTGGCGATTCGCGTCCGCTTCGATTTCCGCCGCTTCCTGATTACCGACCGCGCGAATACGCGCAGCTTCCTGTTCACGTTCCGACCGCATCCGCTGGAACACGCGTTCCGCAATCTGCTGGGGCAGGTCAGCGCGCAGGATCCGCACATCGATGACCTCGATGCCAAGGGACTGAGTCGCAACCTGTGCTTCCACAGCCGCCTGGACGCGTTCCATCAGCTCGGCACGTTGACCGGAAATCACATCCTGGGACGGGATAGACGCGATCACACCCCGAAGACTGTCATCCATGATCGAACGCAGGCGCAATTCCGCACCCCGTTCATTTCTAACCGTCTGGTAGAAACGCAACGGGTCGGTAATGCGAAACCGCAGGAAAGCATCAACCACCAGACGCACCTGGTCAGACGCCTGAATTTCCTCACCGTCCATGTCGAATGCGACATTACGCTTGTCGAAAATCAACACTTCCGTCAGGAACGGAACCTTGAAATGCAGGCCGGGATCGTCGTCACCCGCCTCATTCACCGCATCAACCGGGTCACCCAGATAAACAATCAGCGCCTGTTCACGCTCATTGACGGTGTACACACTATTGAGGCCGACAAATCCGACGACCGCCAATATCAAAATTGCAATAGAACGGAGCATTAATTGCCTCCCTGTGCACGGTTACGGCCAAGTTCATTGAGCGGCAGATACGGCACAGCACCGGCATCGCCGTCCAGAACCGTCAGTTCCGAACGTTGGAGAATTTGCTCCATCGTTTCCAGATACATGCGTCGCCGTGTCACTTCAGGTGCCAGAGCATATTCATTGTAAACGGCCACGAAGCGATCCGCTTCACCGTCTGCACGGGCAATAACCGATTCCCGATAGGCTTCGGCGGCCTGGGTCATGATTGCTGCATCACCCCGTGCTGCCGGGATAACCTGGTTGGCTCGGGCTGTGGCTTCAAGCCGCGCGCGCTCGGCATCCTGCTCGGCGACATCCACATCGCGGAACGCGTCGATCACGCTGGCCGGGGCCTGCGCGGTCTGCAAGTTGATTTGCAGAACCCGAATACCGGCATTGTATTCATTCAGCGTGGTTTGAACGAGTTCCTCAGTGCGCTGAGATATTTCGCCACGCCCTTGACCGATAATGAATTGCAGGTCCGAGGTGCCGATCACTTCGCGCATCGCACTTTCCGCGACATCATGAACCGTTTTGTTGGGATCGCGCACGTTGAACAGATAATCGCGAACACCGTCCGGATAGGACAGGTCAACGCGCCACTGAACCGCGAAATCGATATCCACAATATTCTCGTCGCGAGTCAGCATCTGCCCGGCCGAGCCACCGCCAATAGTGATGGTATTGGTTGTGGTCACCTCGGGGAGCAATACTTGCTCAAACGGCGTTGGGAATTTGAAATGCACCCCCGGGCCGGATGTGCGACTATATTCGCCAAAGCGCAGGACGACACCGTTTTCGTTGGGGCCGACCTGATACCAACCGGATCCGGGCGTACCGATCCAGATCGCGATCATGACGATGATGATAAGGCTGAAGCCTATCCCGCCGCCTTTGCCACCTTTGGCACCGCCGCTTCCGCTGCCACCGCCGCCGCCAAACATGCCGCGTAGCTGACCCTGCATCTGGCGAACAACCTCGTCGAGGTCCGGCGGCTCCTGGCCACCATTTCCGCCGCCGCCGCCACCTGATGGCCGTTGGCCCCAGGGGTTTTGTCCGTTATTTCCGCCGGAGCCTCTTGGGCCTCCGCCGCCACCCGTATTGTCATTCCATGGCATGGGATGATGGATCCTTCTTGTGGTTCTGGCTTCTATGTGGACGGATGTGTGAGTCGGTTCAAGACCTGACCTGTGGGACAGGCACACAAAAAATCTTGTTCATCGCTTTCGATCCAGTGTTCGAAACACAAAAGCATGATCATCCACCGGTCCCGCCTCGTAGCATTCGGCGGCGGTTTCGGTCCACTGCGCAATGTCAAAATCCGGGAACAAGATTGACCCGGCAGGCGTCGCATCGACCTCGGTAATGTAAAGCCGGTCCGCCTGATCAATCGTCGCAGCGTATATTTGCGCGCCACCGATCACGCACACCTCTTCAACCCCGTCCGTATTGACCTGGATGAAGGCCGCATCAAACGCCTCGCCCAGATCACGGGTCACACGCGCACCCTCGGCGTGATAGCCCTCGCTGCGTGTCACCACGATATTGAGGCGCCCCGGCAGCGGCTTACGCGGCAGACTTTCCCAGGTCTTGCGACCCATGATCACCGGCTTCCCCGCCGTGACCGCTTTAAACAGTTTGAAATCGGAACCCAGATGCCAGGGCAAATCACCATCCGTGCCGATCACATTATTACGGCCCCGGGCTACGATCAGCGAAATGCGCGGCACAATCGTCGTCATGACGCGGCTTTCCGATCGAGCCAGCTGAGCCATTTTTCCTGCACAGCCTGGTCCATATCGATGCCTTCATCCCGTGCCAGCAACAACAGCATGCATTGCACGTCAGCCAATTCACGGGCCAGTTCCAGGCGGGCATTGTCACCCGCGGGGCGACGCGTTCGCCCGGTCACGGTCAGATACGCCTGGGTCAGCTCGCCCATTTCTTCCTGCAGTTTCAGCAGATACCAATCTCCGGTGCGATCGATGTCATATTCGGCGGCATACACGTCCGAAACGTCCGCTACTTTTGTTGTCAAAGCTTTGAGCGCATCACTCATACCGCGATCGGTGCTTTGATGAGCGGCAGAGGGTCATAATTATTGAGGGTCATGTCTTCGTATTCGAAATCGAACAAATCATTCGCATCAGGATTTAGGCTCAATGTCGGCAGCTGACGCGGCGTGCGAGACAATTGCTCGCTCACCTGGTCGACATGGTTTGAATAGATATGCGCATCGCCAAAGGTGTGGATGTACGCGCCCGGCTCCAGCCCACACACCTTCGCGACCATGGTCGTCAGCAATGCGTAGGAAGCGATATTGAACGGCACGCCGAGGAACATGTCTGCGGATCGTTGATAGAGTTGGCAGCTCAATTTTCCGTCGGCGACATTAAACTGATACAGTGTATGACAAGGCGGCAAAGCCATGCTGGGCACATCCACCGGGTTCCAGCCCGAGACGATCAGGCGGCGCGAGGACGGATTATTCCTGATCTGTTCGAGCAGGTTGGAGAGTTGGTCAATCTCGGTGCCGTCCGGCCCCTCCCAACGACGCCATTGCTTGCCATAGACCGGCCCGAGATCGCCATTCTCATCGGCCCACTCATCCCAGATTTTGACGCCACGTTCCTGCAGCCATTTCACATTCGTCTCGCCGCGCAAAAACCACAGCAGCTCGATCGCTATCGATCGAAAATGCACTTTCTTGGTGGTCAGAAGCGGAAATCCTTCCGACAGGTCGCAGCGTAACTGGCGCCCGAAAACAGACCGTGTCCCGACGCCCGTCCGGTCATTCTGCTCGGCTCCATTTTCCAGGATATCGCGCAATAAATCGAGATAGGCATGCTCGATGGTCGAGCCCTGTTCGGAACGCGCGGCGGTCTTGGCTTCAGACGCGGGCCTTGTCTCATCCATAATCACGAAAACTACTCCTGTTGCACACAGATTGCCTGTTTGCGTGAATAGACGCCGATTCGATGGTTCGCTGAACGACGCCCATCATCATTTCCTGACGCCCACGCTCACCCATATAACCGCCGCCATCCCTCCACCATACCCGGCCAATGCACCAAATGACGCATTTGAATGCCTGCCATGCACTGGAAATCACTTGCCAACCTTCGATCAATGTTTATGGTAATCTTATCTGGAACATTAGCAGAACACGCCTTCTATTTATTCGCAAAAAAGATAGGGAATACTATGATCGGCTACGTCACACTCGGCACCAATGATCTTGAAAAAGCGGCAGAATTTTACGACAAACTCTGCGCAGAATTCGGTGTCAGTCGAATGATGGAAATGGAAAACTTCATCGCCTGGGGCGGACCCGGCGGTGCCGGCATCGGCCTGTCAAAACCCTTCGACCAAAAGCCTGCCACTGTCGGCAATGGCGTCATGGCCGCCTTCATGGCCAAGGATCGCGAGCATGTCGATAAAGTCTACAAACTGGCCATCGAGATGGGTGCCCAGGACGAAGGTGCCGCCGGCCCGCGTGGCGATGGCGGCTTCTACGCCGGCTATTTCCGCGATCCGGACGGCAATAAGTTGAATGTGTTCTGCATGTAGCGAAAACGGCTGACGCGCCGGGACATGCTCTTGACCGTTCAGGGCAGGTGCGCGTCCCGGCGCGCGCGGAATGGAGGACACAAAACCAACAACTGCACCGCCAAACTTGACTACCGCTGGCCCGAGCCTTCCAGGCTCTTCAGTTCCTGTTCCAGGCGTTCCGCTTCCTGGCGCATGGCCTGGATTTGCCGATTCTCGGCTTCAATGCGGGCATTCTCAGCTGCGATTCGGCGCGCCGCTTTCCAGGGCCCTCAGTTCCTGTTCCAGGCGTGCCGCTTCCTGGCGCATGGCCTCGATTTGCCGATTCTCGGCTTCAATGCGGGCATTCTCAGCTGCGATCTGAGCATTTCGCTCATCCTGGTTGGCGGCGGGTGCCAGGTTCGAGGCTGGGGCCGAGTTCGAGGCGGGTGCGGGGTTCGAGGCTGGGGCCGGGTTGGCCGCCTGTGAGCGGCCCGAGCGACCATTTCCGGCGGGGTCGGCAGAGCTGCCGCTATCATTGTCCGCAACCCCGGTGGAGGCCTGGCCGCGGTCTCCGCGTCCCTGTCCCGCCGAATCGGCGCTGGCGTCGCCATCACTGTCGGACCGGCCGGTATAGGTCTGCGCCGACGCACCGCCATTGACCGCAACCATGGCGCCGGTGGCGGCAACACCGCCCGCCACGCCTACCAGAAATGAGCGCCGGCTCAGTGTCTCTTTTATCGTCATCGGTCTTCTTATCGACATTGGTCTTCTTCCTGCTGCTGTGATCGAGCGCGCATCAGTAGATTGGAAACCCGGCTTGGCAAGCGCCGCGCGGTATAAAGCCTGCGGTGCGGGGGCGGCAATCATCATCTTTGGAAACTTATCCGCCGGGAGTTTATTGGGCGGCGCGCTTCTCCCCGTTACCGGAATCGCTTTTCTACTTGGTCAGATCGTTTTGTTTGACCGGGAGTGTTACAGTTTGAGCTGGTTCGGCGCGGGCCTGAGGGCCATTTTGATTTTTACCGCCTATATATCGCTCGTCTTGGTCACAGTGTTGGGCCTGATCTATATTGGCCTGGTGGATTGAACCGCTCTCCCCCCTTCAAATCAGTGGACTTAGACACTATATTGGGGGTGTCGGCTTGCCGACTATAGCGATAAACGCGCTCATAATAACCGAACCGGACCCGGGGGCAGTACCCGGCGACTCCACCAACTAATCCTCACGAAAGTGAGGGGAAGACCTGTCTCAGCGCTTTCTGAACAGGTCTCTATGGGGGTCGAAATAGGCTCGACGGGCGGGTAAAAGGGATAGCTTTCGCTCGGGTGAGGCCCGTTATAGGCTCGCTATAATAGTTGCAAATGACAACTATGCTGAAGAGATGGCTCTCGCTGCGTAAGCAGTGCGATCATTTCGCATTTAACTCCTAACCCCTTAGCAGGGTTAGGCGGGGTTCGGAGGCACCTGGCAACAGAAGCCTCCACTCTCTTCATCGCCCAAACATTGCGCGCGGCACCTGATTGACGGCGAGGCCAGGGAGTGCCGGATTTATGTCACAGGATTATGGAAATATCTGTGTTCTCTGGCCCTGTCGTGCCAGCGGTCACAGACACGCGGTCGAATCCTGTTACCATCGCACCAAGTTCGTGAAATAAGTAGAGACAGCACGCGCCGCGCGGGAATTCTTCCCCGTCGACGTGTATGGTTAATACGCGGCTCACCGACAGGGTGTGAAACGCAGTCAATTCTGCAGATTTGATTGACCTCAAACAGGGGTCAGTTACCGTGAGGGACAGGGAATTCGGGGGAGTTGCCAATGGCCAACGATTTGATGCGCTACGATTTGATGGCGCAAGAGGCGCTTCGCGGCGTTGTAAGACAAGCTTTGCTGAAGGCAGGTTTGGAGGGCGGACTACCCGGTCCTCACCATTTCTACATCACCTTTCGCACGCGCGCCGACGGCGTGGATATCGATGATGCGTTGCTCGAACGCTATCCCGAAGAAATGACCATCGTGCTGGAACACCAATTCTGGGATCTCGAGGTTGGGGATAAGGGGTTTGAGGTCACGTTGAAGTTTTCCGGCGTGCCGCAATATCTTAAACTGCCCTATACGGCGATCTCGCGCTTTCATGATCCGAGTGTCGGCTTTCACCTGCAATTCGAAACAGACGACCACGCCCCTATCGCCACCAATGACGAAGTTGAAGCGCCACCGGCGACAGCCGTCGGCCAGTCCGATGAGACCGCGCAGATCGTCAGCCTCGACAGCTTTCGCAAGAAGTGAGCACCAAGCGACCAACGGCGCCGGACTTGTCCGGTTCCGGTCCGTTACCGCGTCTGGATGCCAACCAGATTCGCAAACGCCTCAGCGATATCGAAAACCTGGAACACGCGGCTAGCCTGCTCGGATTTACGCTGCACGAATTCTCCATCGAAGACGCCTGGGTCGAGGCAAATTTCAACCCAGACCCGCAATGCTCCAATTTGCGGGGCGGTGTGCAGGGCGGCATGATTTGCGCCATGCTCGACGAAGTCATGTCTTTGGCTGTAGTTATTGCTGAGGGCTTCACCGTCGGTGTTCCCACGCTCGAGATCAAGATCAGCTTCCTCGCGCCACTACCGGTCGGACCGTGTCGTGCCCGAGGGGAGGCCGTTCGTATTGGCCGAAATATCGCCTTTATGGAAGGCACGATGTGGACCGATGATGGTGTGATCGCCGCGCGGGCCACAGCGACCTGCCAGGTCCGGCACCCGCGCGCCAAGACAACCAGCGCTGCCGCCAAATGAGCGCCGCGGAAGCCCCGCACCGTACCAGTTCCTTGTTCATCATCGCGCTCGCCCAAGTCTTGGCGTTATCCGTCTGGTTCGCCGGGGCTGCCGCGCTGCCCGGCCTCGTGGCGGCGGGAGATTTGTCATCATTTCACCAGGCAGCTCTAACGACGGCAGTCCAGATCGGATTTGTGATCGCGGCGCTTTCCAGCGCGATCCTTGGACTGCCCGACCGGGTCGATCCACGACGGCTATTTGCCGTTGGGGCCACACTCGCCGCCTTGTCCAACGCGATCGCGCTCACCCTTCCCGCCGACAGTCTGGCCATGATCGCAACACGGTTGCTGGCCGGCGCGTCTTTGGCGCTGGTCTACCCCGTCGGCATGAAGTTGGCAGTCAGTTGGGCCCGCGGCGATGCCGGCCTGCTGGTTGGCCTGCTGGTCGGTGCCCTCACCCTGGGCTCCGCCGCGCCCTTTGCCTTCACGCTTGCCGATATCGGCCTCGGCTGGCAGGCCCCATTCATTGTGTCGGCGGTCGCTGCTCTCCTCGCCGCCCTCATAATCCTGGCTGCACGGGCCGGGCCCAATATGCGCGCCGCACCGCCCTTCAATCCCAAGGCCGCTTTGCTGGCAATCAAGGACCCGGCGCTGCGCCTCGCCAATCTGGGTTATCTCGGACACATGTGGGAGCTCTACGCCATGTGGGCCTGGATCGGGCCCTTCCTGCATATCTATTGGGCACAGCAAAACGGGGATGCCTTCGCGGCCAATCTCACCGCCTTTGCGGTTGTCGCTGTCGGTGCCATTGCCAGCCTCATTGCCGGTCTGGCGGCCGACCGTTACGGCCGCACCACGATCACCATGAGCGCCATGGCCGTCAGTGGCACCTGTGCTCTGCTGTCCGGCGTCATGTTCGACGCCACACCATGGCTGATGATCCCGCTCTTGTTGGTCTGGGGCATGGCGATCATCGCCGACAGCGCCCAGTTTTCCGCCGCTGTTTCAGAGCTGTCGCCGCCGGAATGGACGGGGACATTGCTGACCCTTCAAACGGCGATGGGCTTCGCGCTCACCGCGATTATCGTTCAGGCTCTGCCCCTGTGGATCGACTTTGCGGGCTGGCAATGGGCGTTTGTGCCCCTCGCGATCGGGCCCTTTTTGGGCGTCTGGGCCATGGCAAAACTTCGCCAGCGTCCGGAAGCCGCAAAGCTGGCAGGCGGCAATCGTTGACTAACTCGCCGCGCGCATTTTTGCGGCAGCGGCGCGAACTTCCGGTTCTCGCCGAATGCGCCCGATCGGCTTCGCCGTCACGGTGACCTGTGCCTTGCGGCCCACCACCCGATTGACGGTCAATTTCTCAACGCGACTATCCGCGCTAAAAACCACGCTGGACAGGGCATCAAGCACGGCCCGTGCAACCTTGTCCGCGTCGGAACGCGATCCCCGGCGGGCGCGGACAATATCGACCTGCATTTCATAGGGCCCAAATTTTGGCTTCACGCGGGCGAATTCCAGCCGCAGGAATTCTCCGACGAGCGTTTTGAAACGACGGGTTTGTGTGGTTGCGGAATCAATGCGCAAGCTGAGTGCGTCACCGGACATGGCGTTCTGCCTTTCCTGCTTCATTCAATGTGCGCCCTGCCCCCTCGGCGATGCGCATGTTCATCTTGATCCGCTGGGCGTGAGTGCTACACGTCCGAATCGATACCATTATAGCCCCAGGCGCATGCCGCGCCGCAAGGAGTCTGCACCGATGAGCGAGATGCGCACCGAAACCGACAGCTTTGGACCACTTGAAGTTCCCGCCGACAAACTTTTCGGCGCGCAGACAGCCCGCTCACTGATCAATTTCCCGATTGGCACCGAGACCATGCCCGTCCCGCTGATCCGCGCCCTGGGCATCGTCAAGCGCTCCGCCGCGCTGACCAATAAGCGTCTCGACAATATCGAGTCCGAGTTGGCCGACGCGATCGCCACGGCCGCGACTGAAGTTGCCGAAGGCAAACTCAACGATCACTTCCCCCTCAGCGTCTGGCAGACCGGCTCCGGCACCCAGTCCAACATGAATACCAATGAAGTTGTCTCCAATCGCGCCATCCAGATCCTTGGCGGCGAAGTCGGCTCCAAGAATCCGGTGCACCCCAATGACCATGTGAACCGCTCGCAATCCTCCAACGACACCTTCCCGACGGCCATGCACATTGCCGCCGCCGAAGAGATCGAACATGCCCTGTTGCCGGCCCTGCAGACGCTGCACAATGCGCTCAATGACAAAACGAATGAGTTCAAGGACATCATCAAAATTGGCCGCACCCACCTTCAGGATGCCACGCCACTGACGCTCGGACAGGAATTTTCCGGCTACTCGGCCATGGTCGCCAATGCCATGCGCCGTATTGAGGCGACGTTGCCGGCACTTCTGGAGCTCGCCCAGGGCGGCACCGCTGTCGGCACAGGCCTCAACACCAAGCCTGGCTTCTCCGAGACGTTCGCCGAGGAAGTCGCCGCCTTCACCAAAATGAAATTCGTCACGGCCCCCAACAAATTTGAGGCCCTGGCCACCAAGGATGGCCTGGTTGAAGCCCATGGCGCGCTCAACAGCGCCGCCGTCAGCCTGTTCAAGATTGCCAACGACATCCGCCTGCTCGGCTCCGGCCCGCGCTCCGGCCTTGGCGAGATCGCCCTGCCTGAAAACGAGCCCGGCTCGTCCATCATGCCGGGCAAGGTCAACCCGACCCAGTGTGAGGCCATGACCATGGTGTGCGCCCAGGTGATGGGCAATAACACCGCCGTCTCAATGGCCGGCAGCCAGGGTCATTTCGAGCTCAATGTCTACAAGCCGGTGATTATCTACAACGTATTGCAATCGATCCGCCTGCTCTCCGACATGGCCACCAGCTTCACCGACAAATGCGTCGTCGGCATCAAGGCCCGCGAGGACAATATTGAAGCCCTGATGAACCGCTCTTTGATGCTCGTCACCGCCCTCAATTCCACCATCGGCTATGACAATGCCACTATCGTCGCCAAGACCGCCCACAAAAACGGCACCACCTTGCGCGAAGAAGCTGTGAAGCTCGGACTGGTGACCGAGGAACAGTTTGACGAGATCGTCCGACCAGAGAAAATGATCGGACCGAAGGCGGATTAGGATGGCAAAGCCGATAAATCTACGTCAGGCGCGCAAGCGCAAAGCCCGAGACAACAAAGCTGAGAAAGCGCAGGCCAATCGGCTTGCCCATGGACAGCCCAAATCCGTCACCGATCTGGCCAATGCGCAGGCAGATAAAGCCGCGCGCGAACTTGATGGCAAAAAATTGGGCAAGGCCAAACCGGCCGATCCCGGGGCGTCTGACTAGCCCCACATATCCTCACACCGCGAATCCAGTATAGGTTGCAACAGGCCCTGCTGGAGATCGATTATGCTGCCAATCAATGCTGACACGCTCAAAGCCATTGCCCCTCGTTTTCGCGGCGACAATGCTGCAAGGCAGGCGCAGATCATCAGCGAAGTTGGCGATGATCTAAGGCCCAAACTGGCGCATTACCAGATCAATACGCCGTTGCGAATTGCCCATTTCCTCGCCCAGATTGCCCATGAATCCGCCGGGCTTCGAACAACCGAGGAATTTGCCTCTGGTGAGGCCTATGAGGGGCGCGCCGATCTTGGCAATACCGAAACCGGCGATGGCAAGCGTTACAAGGGGCGTGGCCTGATCCAGCTGACAGGGCGCGATAATTATCGGCGTCTGGGCAATACACTGGGCGAGGACTTTATCGCCCATCCCGAGCGCTGCGCCGAGCCCGCGATCTCCCTTGTCATCGCGTGCGAATACTGGAAATGGCGGGCCATCAACGCGACGGCTGACACGGATGATCTTGTCGCCGTTACCCGTGCGGTGAATGGTGGCACCAATGGCCTCGCCGATCGTCGGAAATATCTTGGCCTAGCCAAGACAGAACTGGCCCGATTGGGCGCCAATCTCCTGCACGCCGCCTCGCCGGTGGACTCGCGCCCGGTGCTGCGTCGTGGTTCGACGGGCATTGCCGTGATCCAGCTGCAACTGGCTTTGAAAGACAAGGGCTTTGCCATCACCATCGATGGAGACTTCGGTCCCGGCACGCATCTGGCGGTGGTTCTGTATCAACAGCAAAAGTCGCTGACCGCCGACGGAATCGTTGGCGCAGCGACCTGGAATGCTCTGGATTTGTAGACTGAACTCGGCAGGCTGAACACAAAGGACGACGGATCAAATCCGTCGCCCCTTAGCTCAGTTTCAGCGTGCGGCCTCTGCCGCAAACACCGCTTCCAGTCCTGCGTCACGCCCGGCCGCATAGTCGGCAAATGTCATCGGTGCCTCAATATCGATGTCGAGATCATCAACGATGACCGGGAAGATATCCAGACTGCCCCAATGGCAGATGAAAATTCCGCTACAGCCATTTTGCAGATCGTAATATCCCGTTGAATAGCGGGCGCGATAACCCGAATTCTTCAACGAATACCACCAGCCCTCGGCCCAGAATTGCAACCGGTCACCGATCTCCTCGCCGACCAGAACAACCCGCTCCGGCGCCGTCTCCTTGGCCATGGCCAGGTTGACGATGCCTGCAGAGAATGTGTTGCCATTGGCCAGCAAATAGACCCTTCCGTCTTCCCCCACGATATCGGCCAACGCATGCATCAGCGGTTCGGTCTGCGTCAGATCACCACCACCGTTGAAGCGCTGGTCGACAATGATCACGCCGGGCTGAGCTGCGCGCAGCTCGACTTCCATCCGTGCCACCCAATCACTCAAACTCTCTTCGCCCGCATCACTGAAATTGGCACGAATATTGAGGTAGGCGATGTCGCCATCATCCAGATATTCCAACCAATAATCACTGTCAGGATGACGCAAATACAGCGGATCACCGGAGGGCTGAAAGGCGATCCAATGATCGCTTTCCATTTTCCAGTGCATGGGCAAATCGCCAGAAAAGCGTCGGCGTGCGGCCTCTTCAACAGCGACGGGAGCCAGCGTGCGATCCTGTGAATTGCCGTCTGCCAGGATGAATGAGTAGGTCAACTCCCCAGCGCTTAAATCGACCGCTTCCAGATAAACCGGCGTCTCAATTAATAGCGGCGCAAAACTCTCGAAAAACGGATCATTGCCACCAAAGGCATCTCGAAAGCGATACATGGCCTGCATCGCGGGAACACCATTTATATGTGTCACCTGAGCGCCCAGCAGATCTTCAAACCCCTCACGGACACGCAATACATGCAGTTGGCCGTCCAGCACTGCAGTTCGAAAGGGCATCCGTTCAAACGGCTGAACCATGCGGGTTGCCGATGCGTTGGAATGCCCATTATCGGTCAACGCCATGACGCGCGCCAGGCCGAGTTGAAACTCCGCATCCGACATCGTCGCCATATCGGCTCGCACCAGATCGAGCTGCGCATCAAAACGCGCCCGTCCGGCATCATCCAGCGAGCGCTCATTGCGGCGAACATGATTGAAATAATCTAAGTCCTGCTCACGCGCCTCCAGAATAGTTTCAGGCTCTCCCTGAAAAATCGGCGGCACGGGAATTGGATTGAAGGCGATCACCGATGCGATGATCAAAAGGATATTGCGCCCAAACCAGGCCGCGACGGCCAAAGCGCCCAGCCAGACATACCAGGGGATGGCCCGAAACGGCCAGGTCAGTACGCGCCAAATTTTACCAAGCATGATTTTCTACTCCCAGTTACAGAGGTCCCGAGCCACTGTCTGAAAGCTAGATGCATGGGCGCGCCAATTAGATGCGTCGGAGATGCGGGACTAGTCGGGCTGCTATCCCGCGCCGAGCCCAAGGCGATGCATCAACCGGTACTAAAGGCCAGTGTCCGGCTGACGATTGTGTTGGAACAATTGCCCTCTTCAGACCAATGCGCGAAGGCGGCCTGGACGTCAGCTTGCGCTTTCTTTGATGTTGGGGCCTTCTCGATCACCCCCTCGCGAATTAGCGCGCTGACCACATCCCGTGACAACATCCACGCATCCCAGCCAGAAAAGCGCAGCAGATACTGCCCGGTCATGCCGCCCAGCCGAGAACCGCGCTTCTTGAACACGTCCAACAGTCCGAGCTGGTCACCACTGGGCCAATCCGCCATGAAATCCCCGAAGGAGCCATGCTCGGCAGCGATATCGCCAACGAATTGGGCGTTCTTCACCGTCGCCAGGATCTTTTGTCCATTGCGGACGATGCGCGCATCGCTGATTAGGCGGGCGACATCATCATCGGAATAAAAGCTGATCGGCAACACATCAAAGCCCTCAAAGGCGGCTTCGAAACCATCCCATTTGGCTTCGATCACCTTCCAGACAAACCCCGCCTGAAACACATGCCTTGTCATCATCGAAAGCCAGCGATCATCCGGGATAGCGCGCAATTGATCCGGGGCCTTGGCGTAGACGTGCTCGGACAATCGCGCATCCAGGTCTGGGTGATGCCCCAGCGCCATTGCTCTAATTTCTTCGAAACTACGCATGCCTGTCTCCGTCCCGATTTCGCTGCGATATGTGGGCATTGAGTGTCTGTATAAAAGGGCTTGCTTGCAGATCGCCCCTGATCAAGATTGCCCTATGCCCTTACTCAAACGCTCAGTTTCGCTCGCCGGACACCAGACCAGCCTGTCGCTGGAGCCGGAATTTTGGGCGGTGATCGACACGGCTATCCGGGCAGACAAAAGGTCCCTGGCAAGCTTGATCGCACAGATTGACGCGGAAAGAGGCGATGAACCCCTCGCGTCTTCCGTCCGCGTATGGGCCCTCGCCCGGCACGCTCAAGACTAATGGCCTGGCCTGCGCTGGGCGGCCAGCGTCGCCACATCCATGTCTGAGTTCAAATCAAACACATACGGCGCGTCAACGCCGCACAGCCAATCCGCAGCCAGCATATCCGCCGCATCCCGAGCGATCTGATTAGCACCCGGCTGTACGGCGGCTTCGATGTAAGCGACATGGCATCCGCCAACCGGCCCGTCTGGCCGAAGCGCAGTGACCGTCAAAAATTGACCTTCGTCCCGACCCGGCTCAAACCCGGTAAACAGCGACCGGTAGATTGTCGCGAACGCCACCCCCTCCGAATCCAGACGCCATTCCATCACCTCACCCAAATCCTGAAACGGCGCCATGCGCGGCGGGTTTTCGGCCCATTGCGTTTCTTGACCCCGGTCCGAGTATGCGACGGCGGCACCGTGCTCGCCGGCAATAACATGCACGGTCCAGTCGCCATAACCCAAACAATCAGACTGGTAATAGGGTTGATCTTGAAGCTGTCGTGTCTCGCAATTATCGAACACGCGGACATAGGCACTGTCCGGGCCCTGGGCCATTGCGCCTCCCAAGGACAGCGTCGCTACCAACGCAAAAGCCAGTGAATAGATTGATGCGTTCATGGTGAAATCTCCCCTTTGGCAAACGTTACACACTCAGATGCCCGCTGTCTCGCTCTGGTCATAACAGATAATCCCGAGGGCGGTTTCCAAACCCCACACCGTGTCCGTCGCGCCCCGCCGCACGGGGTGTCTCAGCTCGACCAGGGGACGTTCCTCGCCTACGCCTGACCGCACCAGGCAAGGCGAAGAAATGACAAATTCAGGTCCTGCTTCGAAGCGCCCGGCATTCGCTTACTTGACGACCATGGCTTGTTTGAGCCAAATCGACCTTGTGATCGAAAACAAGCCCCCACAAACCGTCCGCGTACATTTCCGCCGAGGCTTCCGCGACGCGCGGGCACCGGTATTGTGGATCCTGGGAATTCTGGTTGGACTCATCACGGCCTATGCCGTTCTGGGCCTGCGTGCCGGCATCGGTCTGGTAGAGCAATTGGCGTTTGGCACGACCGAGGAACATATCGCGACGGTCGCCCATACCATGCCGATTTGGCAGCTCGTTTTGATCCCTGTCATCACGGGCTGCGTCATCGCAATCCTATTGTGGGGCGGCCGCAAGCTAGGCCTGGTTGGAGAATATCGAGGACAGGCGGTTGCCGATCTGCTGGAAGCAAGGGCGATCAAACAGGGCAAGATGCAATTCGCCTCAGGCATTTATTCGGCGGTCTTATCCGCCATTTCCCTGGGCGGCGGCGGTAGCGCTGGTCGCGAGGGGCCTGCCGTCCATCTGGGTGGCACGCTGGGCTCTGCCGTCGCGAGTATGGTCGGTCTGCCGGCACGTGGCACGCGGATATTGTTGGCGTGCGGCGCCGCAGCAGCTGTATCGGCCAGCTTTAACGCGCCCGTCGCCGGCGCGTTATTCGCCTTTGAAGTCGTGCTCGGTCATTACGCCTTGCGTTCGATTGCACCGGTCGCCGTTGCCAGTGTTGTTGGCGCCTTGGTCGCCCGCGCACATTTGGGTGGCGACCCGGTCTTCTCTTTGCCACATATAGCGCCAGCCAGCCTGTGGGACTTTCCCGCCGCTGCAATCCTGGGACTCGCCGCTGCCGGTCTCGCCATCGCTTTCAGTCGCGGCATGCTATTCTTACCCGTGCGTGTCACAAAGCTCGCTGAACGTTGGAATTTCCCGATCTGGTGCCTGCCAATTCCGGGCGGGCTGCTCATCGGGCTTCTCGCTATCATAGCGCCGGAAATTCTCGGCGTCGGCTATGAGGCCACATCCGGTGCGCTCGCTGGAAATTATGTATTGCATCAGCTAATTTTATTCATCGGCCTCAAAGTTTTAGCGACAATTATCACGCTTTCATTCCGGTTTGCTGGCGGGATATTCTCCCCATCCATCTATCTTGGAGCCATGCTGGGTGCCGCTTTCGGTATTCTGGCAACCATGGTTCTGGGAGATCAAACCGCCGGGGCCGGCTTCTTCGCAGTCATCGGCATGGGTGCCGTCGCCGGTGCGGTATTGGGCGCACCACTCTCCACCACGCTGATCGTGTTTGAACTCACCTCAAGCTATGAAGCGTCCGTCGCCGTCTTGGTCTCCGTTTCTCTGGCGACCGTATTGACCCAGTCCAGCCTTGGCGCGTCCTTGTTTCAGCTTCAAGTGCGCGGCAAGGGCTATGACATATCCGGCGGTGCCAGCCGACTGATTCTGCAAATGGTGCGCGTTCGAGAATTCATGATGCCCCTCGATGAGTGGAGCGATGAGGATATGGGGGGCGATGCCAGCCTGTTTGAGGATGACACGCTGGGACGGGCGATGGGCTTGCTGGACGCGGAGGAATTGGAGGGGGCTCCTGTACGGACGCGAACGGGCGAGCAACGCGTTATCGGCTGGGTCACCAAGGCGGATGCTCACGCAGCCTATGCGCGAGCCCTGGAAGACGCCAATGAGGAAGAACACCAATAAATCCGTCTGAGGCCGGGCCGGTAACCAAATTATTGCTGGCAAATTAGCCAGATCGCAACCTTGTCTATCTAAGGTCGAACCCATGGCATCGGGTGATTCAGATATTGCAGCGCACAGCAAAACCGTTTTCGGCAAGTCTACGCTTGCACGGGAGGCGCTGCTTGCCGCCAATGTCAATCCAGAAACGGGTCTGGCCACCGACTATCTAAATCACTTCAATGAGGTGGTGATGTTGATGGAAATGTTACCCGATATGCACGATTGCATCGAAGATATTCTGGAGTGGGAACAGATTGATTACTGCACCCATTTCGAACGGTCTGGACTAAAGGGCTCCGACGTGGCGATCCTCGCCTATCATACAGCTCCACATGCTCTAAAAGCGCATCTAGAAACGCTTGTATTGCAAATCGGCGACGCAATTCAGCTGGCCAAAAACTGGGTCTGCGATGCTGGGATGTCCGACGAAATTGCCCGCAAGATCGCCACCCTGGCGACCGACGACATCAAGCCACTTATCGCTGCAGCGGGTGGAGCAATCCATGGTGAAGTCGAAGGCGAAATTGATTACCTCGATGAGAGTATTCAGGCGGAAGTAGACTCCTTTTTCGATGGGCAAAGCCAGCCCGCCACGTAAGTGTTATTGGAAGGCGACGCTGATCGCGTTTTGCTGGTCAGGTTTACCCCAATAACAACCTTTACGTTCAGTTAGCATTTCAGCACGCTGCAAAATAATAATGTATGAATGGCCGCCTGGCTTAAATCGAGCTTCTCTATCCTCAACACTAAACTTGCGTACGTTGAGGGAGGTTTTCAGTGTCAGTGTTGAAGTCCAATTCAGAGCCTGTGTATTTTCGCTCAAAGCTGCAAATCGAAGTGAGTGATCTGATCCAGGAATTGCGTGATGCACGCGAAATGATGCTGCCTGGACCCACGGTTTTGGCAATCATCAACGACATTTCAGCCACTCTTGAAGAGATGTATCGCAAGGGCACGCAGCAAAACCCGGTGATCGTGGCAGCGCGCAAAAACTATCTGGCGCAGATTACAGACTACGCTGAGGATATCCGCGGCACGAATGGTGAAATACCCGACGAATTCTTTGACCTTCTCGACGCTGACCCTCTGGCCGGCATGCGCCTGGCAGCCTGATCGTGAAGCTAAATCCGGACCATAGGGCCTGACACATAACGCTTTTTGCGCCGGGATTTCCCCTCTCGATGCGCAGACAAGGCGGCGGGCAACCAGGCTCCTCCTCACTCATCCCCCGACCCTGGTTCCCGTCGTTTTTTTGGTGTGGTCAAGTCTTGACCTCTCTCGCCAGGAACGCGGCCCAAAACCTCAACCGCAAAATCATACTCGGTAAGATCGTACCGGTCAGGCGAACAAAACCTGAACAATCACACATGACTCCCTTGGGCTGGCGGGCAAAACGGTCCACACTGCTCACTTCAGGGAATCGCTTCATCTTCAGGTTTGAATGTCCAATCTTTCAATTTCCGACATGGCGCGCGCCAAACCGCCGACGCCTTATCTCGACGGGCTCAATGACGAGCAGCGCAAGGCCGTGGAAACCATGGACGGGCCGGTTCTGGTGCTGGCCGGTGCCGGCACCGGCAAGACACGGGTTCTGACCACGCGGCTGGCCCATATCCTGGCGACAGGCCGGGCGCGGCCCTGGGAAATCCTGTGTGTGACCTTCACCAACAAGGCCGCCCGCGAAATGAAAGAGCGTGTGGGTGCCATCATCGGGGACGCCGTTGAAGGCGTGCCCTGGCTGGGCACCTTCCACTCGGTCTCCGCCCAGATACTGCGTCGCCATGCCGAGCTGGTCGGGCTCAAATCCAGCTTCACTATTCTTGATACTGACGACCAGCTGCGTCTGCTCAAACAGATCATCCGCGCTGCCGAAATCGATGAGAAGCGCTGGACACCGCGCCATCTCGCCCAGACCATTGATGGCTGGAAAAACCGTGGCGTACTGCCCTCCGAACTGGATGAGAATGATCGCTGGTCCTTCGCCGAGGGTAAGGGCCAGGAGCTCTACGCCACCTATCAGGCTCGCCTGCGCACGCTCAATTGCTGTGATTTCGGTGATTTGCTGCTGCACACGCTGACCATCTTCAAGACCCAGGCCGATGTGCTGGCCGAGTATCACCGCAAATTCCGCTATGTGCTGGTCGACGAGTATCAGGACACCAATGTCGCGCAATATTTGTGGCTGCGCCTGTTGGCCCAGGGTTCCAACAATATTTGCTGCGTGGGCGATGATGACCAGTCCATCTATGGCTGGCGTGGTGCCGAGGTCGATAACATTCTGCGCTTCGACAAGGATTTTCCCGGCGCCGAAGTGGTCCGATTGGAGCGCAATTACCGCTCCACCGAACATATCCTCGCCGCCGCCTCCGGCCTTATCACCTCCAATAAGGACCGACTGGGTAAGACCTTGTGGACCGAGGATGAGGGCGGCGAAAAAGTTGAGGTGCGCGGCCTGTGGGATGGCGAGGCCGAGGCCCGCTTTGTCGCCGAGGAAATCGAAAACTGGGTGTCCAAGTCACATCCCTATTCCGACACCGCCGTACTGGTGCGGGCCTCCTGGCAGATGCGCGCCTTTGAAGACCGCTTCATAATGCTCGGCCTGCCCTACAAGGTCATTGGCGGCCCGCGCTTCTTCGAGCGCGCTGAAGTGCGTGATGCCCACGCCTATATGCGTCTTGTGCGTTCGCCGGAAGATGATCTGGCCTTTGAACGCATCATCAATACCCCCAAGCGCGGCATCGGCGACACCACCGTCCAGAAAATTGCCGTCGCCGCCCGTGAAATGAATGTCTGTATGAGCGATGCCGCCCGCACGCTGTCGCAAACCGACGAAATTCGCGGCAAGGCCCGCACCTCGATCAAGGTCTTCCTGCGCGATATGGATCGCTGGCGTGAACAGGCGCGTGAAAGCCGCCATGACGAGCTGGTCGAGATCATCCTCGATGAAAGCGGCTACACCGCCATGTGGCGCGAGGACAAGACACCCCAGGCCGCCGGCAAGCTGGAAAACCTCAAAGAACTCGTCCGGTCGATGGGCGAATACGAAACGCTGGAAGCCTATCTCGAACACGTCGCCCTGGTCACAGATCTCGATCGCGCCGGCGATGAGGACGAAGTGTCACTGATGACGCTGCACGCCGCCAAGGGCCTGGAATTTCCACTGGTTTTCCTGCCCGGCTGGGAAGAGACTGTCTTCCCGTCCCAGCGCTCGCTCGACGAGAAGGGCACACGCGCCCTGGAGGAAGAACGCCGGCTCGCCTATGTCGGCATCACCCGCGCCCGCCAGCGCGCGATCATCTCCTTCACCGCCAACCGCATGATCTATGGCCGCTGGCAGTCCATCATCCCGTCCCGCTTTATCGATGAAATGCCCGCCGACCATGTCGAGGCACGCTCCGACACCGGCATTTATGACAGTTCCGGCCCCGGCTTCGAAAACGTCCACACACCGCCCAGCCCCGCCGCCTCCAGCTATTCCAGCCCCGGCTGGAAACGCTACCAGGCCAATTCAGCTGCTGGCAAAGGCTCCCGCCCACCCACGATCAACGCCAAGGCCAATCTCATCCAGAGCGGCAATGCCGGCGACACCACCGGCAAATGGAAAACCGGCGACCG
>JAQXCQ010000175.1 GCA_029251785.1 Maricaulis sp.
CCGATCATCCATGTGAATGGGGATGACCCAGAAGCGGTGGTTCACGCGACAAGGATTGCCACGGAATACCGCCAGACCTTTGGCAAGGACGTGGTCCTGGATATGGTTTGCTATCGTCGCTACGGCCATAATGAGGGCGATGATCCGACATTTACGCAGCCGATCATGTATCGAACGATCAAGGGTCTGCCACCGGTCAAAGTGCTGTATGAGCAGCGCCTGTTTGCCGAGGGTGTGCTGACGCCTGCGGAAGCCGAGGCGATGGCGAATGATTTCGACGCCTATCTCGATGAAGAGTTTGACAAGGGCAAGGAATTCGCACCCGACAGTGCAGACTGGCTGGATGGTCGCTGGAGCGGGCTGGGTCTGTCTGAAGGCGATGACCGCCGCGGCGAGACGTCGGCGGATACGGATCTCCTGAAAAAAGTCGGCCTGTCGATGACGACAATCCCGGACGGGGTGAATGCCCACCGCACGCTGCAGCGTGTGATCGGTGCGCGTCGCAAGGCGATCGAAAGCGGGCAGGGCATTGATTGGGCAACCGCCGAGCATCTCGCGTTCGGCACGCTGGTCACTGAAGGCTTCCCGGTGCGACTGTCGGGCCAGGATTGCGGACGTGGCACGTTCTCGCAGCGCCATAGTCATGTTGTCGATCAGGACACGGAAGAGCGCTACACGCCGCTGAAAAACCTGACCGACACGCAGATGAAGTATGAAGTCATCGATTCCATGCTGTCGGAATTTGCCGTGCTGGGGTTTGAATATGGCTACTCCCTGTCAGCGCCCAATACGCTGGTGATGTGGGAGGCGCAATTTGGTGATTTTGCCAATGGTGCGCAGGTGATTGTCGACCAGTTTATTTCCTCCGGTGAGCGCAAATGGCTGCGTATGTCCGGCCTGGTGATGCTGTTGCCGCATGGCTATGAGGGTCAGGGACCAGAGCACTCGTCGGCTCGCCCCGAGCGCTATCTGCAAATGTGTGCCGAGGATAATATGCAGGTGGCGAATTGCTCGACGCCGGCCAATTACTTCCACATTCTGCGCCGCCAGATCCATCGCAATTTCCGCACTCCACTGGTTATCATGACGCCGAAAAGCCTGTTGCGTCACAAGCGTTGCGTCTCGACAATGGCGGATATGGGGCCTGGCTCTTCCTTCCACCGCATCCTTTGGGATGATGCCGATACGTCAGCACGCAGTGAGGACGAGGTGTCTCACACCACGATCAAGCTGCAGCCGGATGAGAAGATCCGCCGCGTCGTGATGTGTACGGGTAAAGTGTATTACGACCTGCTGGAAGCGCGCGAGGAGAAAGGCATTGATGATGTCTATCTGATGCGCGTCGAGCAACTCTATCCATTCCCCTACAAGGCCCTGCTCAAAGACATGCCGCGGTTCAAAAACGCGGAAGTGGTCTGGTGTCAGGAAGAGCCGCGCAATATGGGGTATTGGACCTTTGTTGAGCCCAATATCGAATTTGTTTTGACCAAGATCGGCGGCGAGGCCAAGCGCCCGCGCTATGTCGGTCGTCTGCCCACCGCGTCCACTGCCACCGGCGTTGCTGCCAAACACAAGTCGCAGCAAGAAGCCCTCGTTGAAGAGGCTCTGAAATAATGTCTGCTTCTCCTGAACAAGCCACACCATCCACCAGCACAAACGAGACCTCCATGACCGATATTATTGTTCCCGTCCTCGGCGAATCCGTAACTGAAGCGACGGTCGGAACCTGGAATGTCGCCGCCGGTGACAGCGTCAAAAAGGACGATGTCTTGGTGGAGCTGGAAACCGACAAGGTCGCCGTCGAGATCCGCGCTGAGATGGACGGGGTGATCTCATCCATCGCCGCACCCGAAGGTGAGACGGTTGAGATTGGCGCCAAGCTAGCTGAGATGAGTGCGGGTGGCGCGGTGGCAGCTGCAGCCCCTGTCCCTGCTGCGGAGCCGGCGGCAGAACCCGAGACCGTGGCCGAGATGATTGAAGCGGTGGTTGAGGCGACAGCGGCGGAAGTGCCGGCTACAGCCAGTGCCGGTGCGTCGACGGTTGACGCGACGGTGCCGCAAATGGGTGAGTCGGTGACGGAAGGCACAATTGGTAGCTGGCTGGTGAAGCTGGGCGATACGGTTACGGTCGATCAGGCCCTGGTCGAGATTGAGACCGACAAGGTCGCGATTGAAGTGCCATCACCGATCGCCGGAGTGGTTGCTGCGCTGCTGGTTGATGAGGGCGATAGCGTGGCTCCGGGTGATGCCGTGGCGAAAATTTCTGAAGGCGGTACAGCGCCTGTTGCCGAGGCCGTGGCGGAAGCCGCGCCAGCTCCGGCGGCGGCCTTTGCTGAGGTGAAGACCATGCCATCTGCGGCCCGCGTTGTGGCCGAGAATAATCTGGATGCAGGGGCTATTGAAGGCACCGGTAAGGACGGTCGTATCACCAAGGGTGATGCGTTGAAGGCGGCGGAATCTCCGGCTGCGGCACCGGTTGCAGCTCCTGCCCCAACACCGGCTCCCGCGGCACCAGCGGCTCCGGTGCTCAAAGCACCGACGCCCGCACCTGCGGCTGCGCCACGTGAAACAGGCCCACGCGAGGAACGCGTGAAGATGACCCGACTGCGCCAGACCATCGCGCGGCGTCTGAAGGACGCCCAGAATACGGCGGCGATTCTGACCACCTATAATGAAGTCGACATGTCGGCCATCATGGCCGCGCGCAAGGCGCACCAGGAGGCCTTCGTCGCCAAGCACGGCGTCAAGCTGGGCTTTATGAGCTTCTTCGTGAAGGCTTGCTGCACGGCGCTCAAGGACATTCCCGAGGTCAATGCCGAGATTGATGGCACCGACATCATCTACAAGAATTACTACAATATGGGCGTCGCCGTCGGCACTGAGAAGGGACTCGTTGTCCCCGTTGTCCGCGATGTCGACCAGATGTCCCTCGCAGAGATTGAAAAAGAAATCATCCGCCTCGGCAAGAAGGCCCGCGACGGCAAGCTCGCCATCGACGATATGCAGGGCGCAACTTTCACCATCTCAAACGGCGGCGTCTACGGCTCACTCATGTCGATGCCCATTCTGAACGCGCCACAGTCCGGCATCCTCGGCATGCACACCATCCAGCAACGCCCGGTCGCGGTAAATGGCAATGTCGAGATCCGCCCGATGATGTATCTGGCAATGTCCTACGATCACCGTGTGGTGGACGGCAAGGGCGCTGTGACTTTCCTGGTCCGCGTCAAGGAAAGCCTGGAAGATCCACAGCGCATGCTGTTTGATTTGTAGGACGGATTGAGCTCCACACACCCCCTCTTCCCACTTGGGGAGAGGGTGGCGCGCATGCGTCGGGTGAGGGGCTTCGATGCGCAATGAGGGCGGTCGGTATACGTGGCGCGGCCCCTCATCCTGCGCTACGCGCGGTCCTTCTCCCCAAGAGGGAAGAAGGGGATTAGAAATGTTGTGTCCGATGCCCTACAAAAACCTGGACGTGATTTCCTTGAGCACAGGGTGAGCGGAATCAACATCGTGAACCATCAAACGATTTTGTAGCATGTGTGTTTCGTGGTGAGCATATTTCGCCGCGATCAGCTGCAGCAATAAGCGGTCAACCGTATTGAAGCTGGCTAACCCAGATGATTGTTGAAATATCTCGTACCGAGATTTCATCTTGGTAAGTGTCGCGGTATCGCGTTTCATACACCGGAAAAGCACAAGCGTGCTTACGCGTACAACCGTCCCGACCTGTTCCAGCGCGATTGACCTGTTTTCAGAACATAGCGTCCAACTGTTTGCGAATTCTTCGAAAAACTCACGTATTTCCTGTTGGTTGCTGATGTTTGGAAAATTCTCAGCGTCAATTGTAGCGAGCCGGAGAACGGACAATGATTTGTTCAATTGGCTGGTCGAATTCACTGGTACCTGTCCTATAAGCGGCGAATTTCTGGATGCTATCAGGTGCGGATTTTTACGCCAATATATACGTTGCTTTTGCCGATCCGCTCATGCCGTTCAATTCGGCTTTTGTACACTCAGAAATCTCAAATCCTTCTCATCCCGGACGGATTTTTTGTTATTGAGATGAAGAGTGGGTGGGCAGGCCGCTCAATCCCGCGCCTTGTCCATCGAGGCCCGTAGCCGCGCCAAAAACGGCTGCGCCGCCTCAAATTCCGAGACTTCAAAATCGTCCATCAAATGCGCAAACACCGGCGCAGCTTCCATCAGCGCCCGGTCGCGCATGGATTGCCCGGCATCCGTTAGCGTCACCAGCTTGCTGCGCGCATCGTTCGGATCAGCCTCGACCGACACAAACCCCTTCGCCTCCAACCGCTGAACCGTATTCGTCATCGCACCTTTCGTGACCTGGATCGCACTCGCCAACCGCGCCGGTGTCCAGGCTCCACCCAGTCGGCTTAAATGATGCAGTACGATGAAATGCGACAGGCGCAGCCCGGCGGGCAGGGCGCGTTCCAGGGAGGTGTTGGAGAGTTGGGCGATGATGCCGATTTCGGTCATGACGGTGTAGATCATTGTCGGATCGGCGGGGGAGTTGGTGTCGGTCATGTATCGATTAGTCTTGTTTCCAGGGGCCAGCGCGGGGATGGTTTCGCCTCGGCGGCATAGCCCAGGCGCACCAGCATTTGCACGGTTTCGCCTTCCGGGGCCAGCAGGGTGTGGATCCGGGCGTAATGGTCCGCCATCTCGGGATATTCCTGCAGGGCCTGGCTCATCGGTTGCCAGGCGAGACCGAGCTGGGTGGCGCGGAGATGGCCGCGGACATAATCGCGGCCGGTATTGATCTGGTCGGTGCGGGAATTGCCGGCAGAGGTGAACCACATCCAGGCCATGGCGGTGGCGGCCTGATGTTCGACGAAGTCGGCGCTTTGCTGTTGGGCGGCTCCGTCCAGATTGGACAGGGTGGCGTGGGACATGGGGCCGAGTGAGCGCATCAGTTCGGGCAACGGGCCGGGGATGGCGATGCCGTCGGGATTGGCGTTGATCTCGGCCTTGCCGATCCGCATTAGATCGACGCTTTCCATATAGGTACGGTCGGTCATCATCTCGATATTCATGGCCTCGCCGGCGATGGTGCGCAGGGTGTTGACGCGGGAGGGTTCGGCGGCGGCATTGATTGCAACGTCGTTTTGACCCCAGTCAGTGAGGTCGTCGAGCAACCCCACCCTGACGTGGCGGTCTGTTTTATAGGGCTCGCGATTGGTGTGGCGTTGCAGCACGGCGGCAAACAGTGGATCCGGCTCGGCCTCACCCTGCAAGCGAATGCGGGCGATGGGGCGCGTGTCGAGCTGGTCACGCGATTCGCCTTCAGGAAAATAGTTGAAGCTGGCGCTGAGCCCGTCCTGTGCGGCGGCCTGGCGGAAGACTTCCAGGAAGGCACCCAGACCGATGGCGATCTGGCGATTGTAAGGGTCTGTGTGGGGTAGTAGGCGTTCGGTATCGACATACAAAACCGCCTCGCGCTCGGAGATCAGATCGACCAGCCAGGGCTGGCGATTGTGTGGGTTGGGCGCGAGGATGGCCCAGGACAGAGCGCGGCGCATGATGTCCGGATATTGCCCGGCATGGCTCCACGGTGCGAGGGCTGTTTGTGGCGTGCGGGTCATGGCCCAGCCACCGGCACCAGCGGCAAGGATGACAGCGGAAGATCCGGCGATGGCGAGAAAGTTTCGACGTGAGGTCATAGGGTGTCTTTGTTTAGCGTTAAACTAAAATCAATCCTGCCGACATGGCAGAGAATACCAAGCGCGAACTTCCGACGTGCACTTCGGTAGCACCTTGGCCCTTACCTTCTAAGGCAGAAGGGGGCATATAGAGAGCAAGGCACGGTTCCGTGTCGCAATTTCCCACAGCGAGGCAAAACATGTCCGAGACCTATGATCTAGTCATCATTGGCGGTGGCCCAGGCGGCTATAATTGTGCAATCCGTGCCGGTCAGCTGGGGCTGAAAGTGGCGTGTGTGGAAATGCGCGGAACGCTGGGCGGCACATGTTTGAATGTTGGCTGTATTCCTTCGAAGGCGCTTCTGCACGCTTCCGAGCTGTATGAAGCTGCCGGGAAGGATTTTGCCGGGCTGGGGATCAAGACGGGTGGGCTGTCGCTCGACCTGGATGCCATGCTGGCCCAGAAGGACGAGGCGGTTGATGGCCTGACCAAGGGCATCGAGTTTCTGTTCAAGAAAAATGGCGTTGATTATGTGCGTGGCCGTGGCCGGATCGCCGGTGCGGGCAAGGTTGAAGTGACCAGCGATGACGGCACGCAGACACTGGACGCGCGCCATATCGTGATCGCGACGGGGTCCGAAGTGACACCGCTTCCAGGTGTCGAGATTGATGAGAAGCGGGTGGTGTCGTCCACCGGTGCGTTGAGTCTGGCGAAGGTGCCGGAGCATCTGGTGTTGATCGGTGCGGGCGTGATCGGGCTGGAGCTGGGCTCTGTCTGGCGTCGTCTGGGCGCAAAGGTCACTGTGGTTGAATATCTGGACCGGATCCTGCCAGGCATGGATACAGAGTTGGCCAAGACCGCCAAGCGGATCTTTGCCAAGCAGGGTATGGATTTTCATCTCTCGACCAAGGTCACTGGCGTGGACACGTCCAGCGCAGACAGCCTGAAAGTCACGCTGGAGCCTTCGGCTGGCGGCGAAGCAACAACGATTGAGGCCGACACGGTGCTGGTGTGCATTGGTCGTCGTCCCTACACGGAAGGCCTTGGGCTTGAAAATGTCGGTATTGAAGCGGATGGCCGCGGTGTGATCGCCAATGATCACGGCAAGACGTCGGCCGAGAATGTCTGGGTGCTGGGCGATTGCACCACTGGCCCGATGCTGGCCCACAAGGCCGAGGATGAGGGCGTTGCCGTGGCTGAGCGTATTGCCGGCAAGGCGGGCCATGTGAATTATGATGTCATTCCCGGCGTGGTCTATACGGCCCCGGAGATTGCCAGTGTCGGTCTGACCGAGGACGAGCTGAAAGCGTCAGGTCGCGCCTATAAGAAGGGAAAATTCCCCTTTCAGGCGAATTCGCGCGCGCGCACCAGTCACACCACGGACGGGTTCGTGAAAATCCTCGCGGATGCCGAGACAGACGAAATCCTGGGGGCCCATATGATCGGTGCCACTGTGGGTGAAATGATTGGCGAAATCTGCCTGGCGATGGAATTCAGGGCGGCGTCGGAAGATGTAGCGCGCACCTGTCATCCGCACCCATCCCTGTCCGAAGCGGTCCGGCAGGCCGCGATGGGCGTTGAGGGCTGGACGATGCAGGCTTAGCACGGATCGCGGCTGGACCGAGGCAAGGTGAAGACGGGTTGGGGGCTGGCTCCGGGCGGAAAAGGGCAGGTTTGGCGCAAATTCGTATTCAGCATAGAAATATGATAGAATATTAGCTGGGTAAGGGGTTTTTCTGTGTTCCGCATATCGGATTCAGAGAGATTTTTTGATCGATCCGCGATTATCACAAGAAATTCAGCGGACATACACACTGATCCGGGGCATAAAGATTCGCGTGAGGCGATTTGTTTGCGGCTTTTGGGAGCCGTGATGACCTCAAAATGGATGGTGGCAGCATGGTTTCAGTGCCGGACATCGAGACATCTCGTCTTCGCCTGGTTGCGTTGACCGAAAAACTTGCGCGTTTGCAGATCGAAGACCGGCCGGCTTTTTTCCAAGCTCTGGGTGTGTGCGAAGAAGCCGCCTGGCCGCCGCAATTGATGGATGAAGGCGCGATGCGCTGGTTGTCCGACGAACTCGCCCAACATCCTGATCATGTCGGCTGGTATAACTGGGTCTACGTTTCTCCCAGTTTGAACCGGTTGATGGGTATCGGCGGCTTTAAGGGCGCTCCAAACCGGGATGGTATCGTGGAAATCGGCTATTCCATGTTGATATCATTTCGCGAGCAGGGCCTGGCGACTGAGGGTGTGACAGCCCTGCTGGACTGGGCCTACGCCCATGACAGTGTGAACGGTGTCATTGCGCATACAAAAAGCCATCGCAACCCGTCTCACCGTGTGTTGGAAAAAGCCGGGTTCATCGAGGGCAAGCGCGCCATGAATGAAGAAGAAGGTTTTGAAGTCACAAGCTGGTCTCATCAGCGCCAGCTTGCCGCCGCGGAATAAATCAGCGCGTTGCGGACCGGCTTCTTGATGATCGCGGATGCGCCTCATCATAGACATTAAGCAGCCGACTATTTTCCACTTCCGCATAAATTTGCGTGGTCGACAGGCTGGCATGGCCAAGCAATTCCTGGATCGTTCGCAAATCGCCGCCATGGGCGAGTAAATGCGTCGCGAAGGCGTGGCGCAAAGCATGCGGTGTGGCAGAGGCGGGCAGGCCGAGGGCGGAGCGCAATGTCTGCATCAGTTTTTGTACCGCGCGGGGACCGAGCGGCCCGCCCCGGGCACCGCGAAACATCAAATCATCGGGCTCGAGCGGAAACGGGCACAGATCGGCGCTGGCCGCGACGGCTTCACGTACAACGGGCAGGATCGGCACCATCCGTGATTTATTGCCCTTGCCGTTTATGGTGAGGGCGGCGCCGAGCTGGCGGTCTCTTTGTTTCAGGGACAGGGCTTCGGATATCCGCAGGCCGCAGCCATAGAGCAGGTATAAGATCGCCGTGTCGCGGGCTTTTTCCCAGTCTTCCCCAGGGCGATCGCCCGTTTGTTTGAGCAAGTCGCGGGCGGCTTTTTCGCTGACAGGCTTGGGCTTGCTGCGGGCGATTTTCGGGCTTTCGACCAGGGTCAGGGCCGGGTTTTCCAGTTTCCAGCGGCGCTGGAGATAGGCGTAAAAGGTGCGGATTGCCGACAGGGAGCGTGCCAGTGAGCGGGCAGAAATACCGTCAGGCCCGCGGCGGCGGTCGGCCATCCAGGACCGAAAGTCGACAGTTTTCAATTGCGCGAAGTCGGCCAACTTCAAACCGCGCCCGAGATGACGTGTGATGTGATCGAGAAAGCCGTCCAGATCGCGCCGATAGGCGTCCACCGTGCGCGCGCTGAGGCGGCGCTCACCGGCAAGGTGGTCGAGGAACAGGTCGACAGCCTGGCTGGCTGGGCGGTCTAGCTCGCGTGCATCCATTTGACGATCAGACGCTCCAGAGTGCGGGCGAGGAAGTTGAGAAGCTCGGTGCCATGCCCGGTCTGGAACAGGCTGGGGTCGCGGGTGGCGACGGCGAGCAGGCCGTCATAGCCGTTAAAGTCTAGGCGAACAATCGCTTCGGAACGCACGCGCTTGGACTGTGGGCCGTAGAGGTCTTCGGCATAGGCCGGATTGATCGGGCCGAGATGTTCGATGTGCTGACCGAGGATCTGTCCGGTGAAGCCTTCCTTGGCGCCGAGGATGGATTCCGCCGATTTGATCGGCGAATGGCCTTCAATATAAACGCGGCAAATATCAACGCCGAGCGCACCCGCCACGCGGCCGGAAAATTTACGGTCGAGTGCGTTGAGATTATCGGCTTCCAAAAGCGCCAACACAGCCATATGGATCTGGCCCTGAACGGCGAGATTGGCGCGGGCGGTTTCGACAATTCCTTCATTGAGCGCATTGAGCTGACGCACTTCCGTGCTCAGCTTTTTTCGTGCCGTGGCACCGAGATCGATAATGCCGTCTTCGGCCTTGCGTTCGGCGATCAGAGCAAACAATTCAGCGTCCTCGCGGACAAAGTCCGGATTGGCCATCAGATAGGCGCGAATGCTCTCGACATCGAGTTGCGGTGCGGGATCGTCTTTGAGTGTAGCGGACATCAGGTTTTGCCTCCTGGCGAATCAGACGTCAGTGTCGGACCAGTAAGTTTCCGAATCGCAAACCGCACGGCTTCCTTGACCGAAATCGACACTAAAAACTGCAATCGCGCCTCGATCTTGTTTCCGATGCCACTGCCGGAGGCCTTCGATTACCTCGTGCCGGAAGGCATGGAGCTGCATGCGGGCGACCATGTGAAGGCGCCTCTGGGCAATCGCATGGCGGGCGGTGTGGTGTGGGCGCTGAAGGACGGGCCGGGTGATCGCAAGCTGAAATTCGTCGAATCAGCCTCATCCGGCGCACCGATTCCGGCGGGCACGCGCAAATTTGTCGATTGGGTGGCGAAATATCTGGTGCTGCCGCCGGGTGTGGTGTTGCGGGCTGTGCTGCGCAGTACGGATGCGTTGAAGCCCTCGCCGGTGGAGACGCTGTACCGGCTGTCGGGCGAGGCACCGCCGCGGATGACCGCGGCGCGCGAGAAAGTGCTCGATACGCTGGCCGGGCTGGAATTGGCGGGGGCAACGGATATTGCTCGCGAGGCGGGTGTCAGTGCCGGTGTGATCAAGGGGCTGGCCGAGGCGGGGGCGCTGGAGGCGATCTCGCGGCCTGTTGATCCGCCCTTTGATGTGCCGGACCCGGAAATGGACGGGCTGAAGTTGACGATACTGCAAGTCGATGCGGCGGGTGCGCTGCGCAAGCAGGTCAAGGCGGGCGGGTTTCAGGCGGCCCTGCTGGACGGGGTGACCGGTTCGGGCAAGACGGAAGTGTATTTCGAGGCGATTGCCGAAGTGCTGCGTCAGGACCCTGACGCGCAAATCTTGATCATGTTGCCGGAGATCGCTCTGACCGAGGCGGTGATTGCGCGGTTTGAAAAGCGTTTTGGCGCGGCACCGGCCCTGTGGCATTCCGGAGCGGGCTCGAAGGCGCGGCGGCGGGCCTGGCGCGAAGTGGCCGAGGGACGGGCGCGGATTGTGGTCGGCGCGCGATCGGCTTTGTTCCTGCCGTTTGCCAATCTGAAACTCGTCATCGTCGATGAGGAACACGACCCCACCTATAAGCAGGATGAGGGCATGCCCTATCAGGGGCGGGATCTGGCCGTGGCGCGGTGCAAGCTGGAGCAGGCGATGGTGATCCTGGCTTCGGCGACGCCGTCGCTGGAAAGCCTGAGCAATGCGCGGGCCGGGCGGTATGTGCATGTGCGCCTGCCGGGGCGTCCGGGTGTGGCAGTGCTGCCGGAGATCGCCGCGATAGATTTGCGTGAAACTCCGGCGGAGAGCGGACACTGGCTGTCGCCGCCGATGGTCGCGGCAATGGTGGAGACGCTGGAGCGCGGCGAGCAGAGCCTTTTGTATCTGAACCGTCGTGGCTATGCGCCGCTGGTGTTGTGCCGCACGTGCGGGCACCGGATGAAATCGCCGGACACGGCCTCCTATCTGGTTGAGCATCGCTATACCGGACGGCTGGTTTGCCATGTGACCGGGTTTTCCATGGCCAAGCCAAAGGCCTGTCCGGAATGCGGGGCGGAGGAGTCGCTGACCTCGATCGGCCCCGGCGTGGAGCGGGTGGCCGAGGAGGCGCGGCGGACATTTCCCGAGGCGCGGGTGGAGGTGTATTCCTCCGACAGTTCCAGCGGGGCGGAGCTTGTTGCGGCGATGGAACGCGGCGAGATCGACATCATGGTCGGCACTCAGATCGCGGCGAAGGGGCATAATTTCCCCAATCTGACGCTGGTCGGTGTGGTCGATGCGGATCTGGGTCTGGCGGGCGGTGATCCTCGCGCCGGGGAGCGGACCTTCCAAAACCTGGTACAGGCAGCGGGCCGCGCTGGCCGGGCCGAGCGACCGGGTCGGGCCTTGCTGCAAACGCACCAGCCCGAGCATGAAGCGATTCAGGCGCTGATTGCCGGGGATCGTGACAGCTTTATCGAGATGGAGATGATGGCGCGGGAGATGTTGGGCCTGCCACCGTTTGGGCGGCTGGCGGCGATCAGCTTTATGGCGCTCAATCCTGACGCCGTCGACAAGGCCGCCGGTAATTTTGCCGCCGCGGCCCCGTCGACCGAGGGGGTGGAGATTTGGGGCCCGGCCGAGCCACCACGCGCCATAGTTCGCGGCTGGCACCGGCGGCGAATACTGCTAAGAGCAGACAGGGAAATCGATATCTCCGCCTATTTGCGGGCCTGGAAAACACGCGTGAAGACGCCGTCTTCGGTGCGGGTGAGCATTGATGTCGAGCCATACAGTTTCATGTGATCTGCCAATTCGAGGACAAATTTGATGCTTGAAATCCTGATGTCGCCGACGGTGTGGATGTCGCTGGTCACACTGACCTTCCTGGAGGTGGTTCTGGGCGTCGACAATGTGGTGTTTGTCTCGGTCGCCTCGCAAAAGCTGGCCAAGGACAAGCAGGTCAAGGGTCGCAATATCGGTATCTGGTCCGGCGCGATCATGCGCGTGGTGATGCTGTTTGGCCTGGTCGCCCTGACCGGACTGACCGAAGCGACCCTGTTTACCGCCCCGGAATTTGTTCGCCCGCTGGCCGACCCTGATCATCCCGAAGTGATGATGGATTTCACGCTCGAGGATCTGATCCTGCTGATTGGCGGCCTGTTCCTCCTGTATAAGGGCACGCTGGAAATTCACGAATCCATTGAGGGCCATGAAGACCGCGAAACCGGCGGCAAGGCGGCCGGCTTCACCGCCGTCGTGTTGCAGATGACCGTCATCAATGTCGTCTTCTCGCTCGACAGTGTGCTGACCGCGATTGGCATGACCAAGGATATGGGCGGCTCTGACGGTGACTCGGCCCGCATGTTTGTGATGGTTGGTGCCGTGTTGATCTCGACGATCATCATGGTCGTCTCCGCCAAAAGCGTCGCCGGCTTCCTGGAACGCCATGCGACGGCGAAAATGCTGGCGCTTTCGTTTATTTTGTTGGTCGGTATGGCCCTGGTTGCGGATGGTCTCGGCTTCCACATTCCGCGCGGGTATTTGTACTTCGCGATCGCCTTCTCACTGGTGGTGGAGACGCTGAATATCATGATGCGCCAGAGGAAGGCGAAGCGGCTGGCGGCGAAGGGTGGGGTTTGAACGCGTACACGAAAGTCTGGATAGCGACGCTGGTTCCGTGGGCTTTGTTGTTTGGCGGGGTTGGTTTGAGTGCGTCCGCTGTAAATATCTACTTGAATCCGGAACACTGGGCCGTGCCTATTTTGGGACTGGTCTTCATTATTTCGACTCTCGCGACCGGAGCCGTCCTCCATGTCTGGTCTAGATGCCCCTCTTGCGAACATAGAAATGCTTCCGTCCTATGGGCGGCCGGCTGGAATATGTTGCAAGGGTTTTGGCGTGTGCCCGGCCCTGATTGTCGGCAATGCGGTCTGGATTTGAGAGAGCTCTAACTTCGGAAAGAACTCCCTCTTCCCTCTTGGGGAGAGGGTGGCGCGCATGCGTCGGGTGAGGGGCCTGGGCGCGCAATGAGGACGATCCCGTTCAGTGGCAATATCCCCCTCAACCGCCCTTCGGGAACCTTCTCCCTCCAGGGGAGAAGAGGGATGATAAGTAAATGGCGGTAGGCCGTATATTACGACACCTCCATCGCCCCCAGAGGGAAGATGGGATTTTTGTCTTGTGCATTGATGGAGATTGAGAATTGTTGTTTCGATTGTTCCAGGGTCTGCTCACAACTGGCCGAACAACATGGTCGCTCCCAAAATACAAATCCTGTACCATTCTGATGTCTCGGACGTTCATTTTTGTCGGAAGTGAGCGTTACCTTTCAATATATAACGGTGAGTTTGAAGGGTATTCGCGGTTTCTCGATTTGGAGGCTTCTGCTGAGGATTTGGGACAGGCGGTTGTCGATGCGATTCTAGCCTCCCACAATCAGGCTAACCCGTTCCCTCTCGCCGGGAAAAAGGCTGTTAAATCGGAGAAAATTGCAAGACTGAGACGGTATGATAGCTGGTGCGAGAGCGTTGTTGAGCGTTTCGGTTTCAAGGATCGCGCGGACCTTTTCAGACCAATGCTGTATGTCACGATTTCGTTCAATGGCGAACGGGCGAGCTTTCTTCCAAGCCGCCAAATTGCTTTGGACGGGTGGGACGCAGACCCATATTCACAGCAACACGAAACTCAATTAGCTGATCTCGAAGATATCGCGATGATCGGGCAACACACGCGAGATGCGCTTACCAAATGTGGCACGCGGTATAGTCGCACGTGAAATTTTCGTGCGGCTTGTTCTGAGACCAATCTCGTTCCGCAACAACAGCCCCCTCATCCGCCCTTCGGGCACCTTCTCCCCAAGAGGGAAGAAGGAGTTTGCGATTGACTTGTGAGTTTGCACTTATAGCGTGTGTTTATGGTGTCGATCAAAACAGTGCGATCACGGTCCTTGCGGCGGGCGCAAACGCCGGCGGAGCATCGGCTCTGGTCGCGTCTTCGCAATCGGTCGCTGATGGGGGTGAAGTTTCATCGACAGGTGCCCGTTGGTCGATATTTTGCGGACTTTCTCAGTCGGGAAGCGCAATTGATCATTGAGGCTGATGGTGGGCAGCACGGCGAAAGGCTCGCCTATGATGCGCAGCGAACGGAATTTCTTGAGAGCCGAGGGTTTCTAGTCCTGCGATTTTGGAATCATGAAATTTTCGATGATACTGACGCGGTGATGAATGTGATCGCCGAAGCCGTCCATTGGTCCACCCACCCGGAAAACCCGAGACACAGAAAATAAAACTCCCTCTTCCCTCTTGGGGAGAGGGAGGCGCGCATGCGTCGGGTGAGGGGCTTGGACGCGCAATGAGGACGGACTGAGATTCAATTGATGTGACCACCGGCACCAAATGAATGCGGTGGTGTTGGGCTAAAGCACCCGCTCCAGAGCAAACCCGCTGATATCCACGCTGACCTGTTTCTCAAGTGCCAGCTCCGCCGCGATGTCTCCTATCGCTGGCGCAAACTTAAAGCCGTGGCCTGAACACGGCGCCAACACGACCATGTCTTTATCCCCCGGCATCAGGCCGATCAGGAAGCGATCGTCAGGTGCGAGCGTGAAGCGGCATTCGGCGTAGCGCTGGGGGTGGGCGGATAGGCCGGGGAGGCATTGGTCGAGGCCGGCGGCGAGGGCGGATTTGTCGGCGAGTTCGACGCCGCGGCTCTCTATATACTTCGTGCCGCGCTGGCGGCGGTGGTGGTAGAGGCCGAATTTCAGGCCGGCCCCCTTATGGGGCGGGAAGGCGTAATAGCGCTCACTGTCTTCGGTCTCGTATTGGAAGATCGGCAAGTCGTTATAGGCGGACATTTCGTCGGAGCCATACCAACACAGGATTTGGCGCTCTGGTGTGAGAATCGGAGCAAGTTGCGGGATCAGCTCGGCGGCCCAAGCGCCGGCGGCGATGACCAGCTTGCGGGCCGTGATCGTGTCGGTCGCGGTTTTGATCTTGTAGCCGTTGGCCGTCTTGCTCCAGTCTGTGACGCGAGTTTCGCCGCGCAGGTCGGCACCATTCCTTATGGCATCTTCGCGCATCCACTTTATTGCATCGTCGCTATCGAGCAGACCTGAGTCTGGAGACCAGACAGCGCGGGCTTTTTTAGGCAGGTCGAGCGCGGGAAAGCGTGATGCCAGATCGGCGTGGTCGAGGACTTCATGCGCGAACCCGCCGGACTGGGCGGCGGTCAGTGCCGCTTCAAACACGCTGTCTTGCCGCAGAGAAATATCCAGCCCGCCGGTGATGCGTAAAAACTGGCGGCCATATTGTTTGTGAATGCGATCCCAGGCGGCGTAGGCGGCGCGGACAAGCGGCGTATAGACGCGGCCCTCGAAATACACAGATCTTATAATGCGGGTTTCACCGTGCGATGAGCCCTTGTCATGGCCGAGGGCAAATTGGTCGAGCGCGATCACGGATGCCCCGGAAGTGCTTAGACTCCAAGCTGTTGCCGAACCCATGGCGCCGAGGCCGATGATGCAGACATCATAGTGCATGGCTCACTCTCCCCGGTTTTGCCGTCCTGTGAAAGCGTAATGAATGCTGATTCTGCCGAGTCTGTGGCTTGTGGCCTTGGTGAGGCTGTGCTATCGCAGCCGCGAACAAAGGGACAGGTCGCCTTGCGCGGAAAGTCTCGTTTATTAAATCGTTGAATTTCAAGTGCTTGTGTCTTTCGGGGCGAATTCGAGCACGGGTCCAAATCAGAGAGCGACGTCACCTTGAATACCGGCGAAGATGGCATGACAGCAAATGCAGCAGGTCGCTATGCGACAGCTTTGTTTCAGCTGGCCAAGACATCCAAGGCCGTCGAGGCTGTGGAGGCTGACCTTTCAGCCCTTCTCACAATGCTCGACGCGTCCCCTGAACTGGCTGAAGTAATGGCATCCCCGCTGCACGGCGCGGACGTCAAGGAAGGCGTGCTCGGCAAGCTTTCCAAAAAAGCCAAGTTCAATTCACTCACAAGCAACGCCCTCGGCGTCGCGGCTGTTAATGGTCGCGCCGGTGAGATCGGGTCGCTGGCTTCGTCATTTTTGGCGATGGCTGCAGCAGACCGCGGCGTTATCGCAGCGGATGTGGCTTCGGCTGCGGCGTTGACGAAGAAACAGGTCGAGGCGCTTGCCGCCTCGCTGAAAGGTGCCTTCGGGCACGATGTTGAGGTTCGTACGGAAGTACGGCCAGAGCTAATGGGTGGGCTGATCGTGAAGGTCGGTTCCCGCATGTTTGATTCATCCCTCCGCACAAAGCTGGATGGTATGAAAAACGCAATGAAAGAGGCGTAGCTCCATGGATATCCGGGCTGCAGAAATTTCTGCGATCCTCAAGGATCAAATTAAAAATTATGGCTCCGAAGCTCAGGTTTCGGATGTTGGCCGCGTGCTGTCCGTCGGTGACGGTATTGCACGTGTCTATGGCCTCGATGAGGTCAAGGCGGGCGAGCTCGTTGAGTTCCCTGGCAATATTAAGGGCATGGCCCTCAACCTTGAGCGCGACAATGTTGGTTGCGTGATCTTCGGTGATGACCGGGGTATCAAGGAAGGCGACACCGTCAAGCGTCTCGGCTCCATCGTCGATACGTCTGTTGGTAAAGGCCTGTTGGGTCGCGTCTGTGACGGCCTCGGTGAGCCGATCGATGGCAAGGGTCCGCTGACCGATGTGGCTGAACGCCGCCGGGTTGACGTGAAAGCCCCTGGCATTATCCCACGGAAGTCCGTGCACGAGCCAATGGCGACTGGCCTGAAAGCCATCGACGCCATGATCCCTGTCGGCCGTGGCCAGCGTGAGCTGATCATTGGTGACCGTCAGACCGGTAAAACGGCTGTGGCGCTCGACACGATCCTCAATCAGAAAGCCATCAACCAAAGCGATGATGAGAGCGCCAAGCTCTATTGCATCTACGTGGCTGTTGGTCAGAAGCGCTCTACCGTTGCCCAGATCGTGAACGTTCTCGAAGAGAATGGCGCGCTTGAGTATACAACGGTTGTGGCTGCGACCGCGTCCGATCCGGCACCGATGCAGTTCCTTGCACCGTTTACCGCGACCGCGATGGGCGAATATTTCCGCGATAACGGCATGCATTGCCTGATCGTCTATGATGATCTGTCCAAGCAGGCTGTTGCTTATCGTCAGATGTCCCTGCTGCTTCGTCGTCCTCCGGGCCGTGAAGCGTATCCAGGTGACGTGTTCTATCTTCACTCCCGCCTGCTGGAACGTTCTGCGAAGCTGAACGAAAACAATGGGTCCGGTTCACTGACGGCTCTGCCGATCATTGAAACCCAGGCGAATGACGTTTCCGCCTACATCCCGACCAATGTGATCTCGATCACTGACGGTCAGATCTTCCTGGAAACAGACCTCTTCTACCAGGGCATCCGTCCTGC
>JAQXCQ010000187.1 GCA_029251785.1 Maricaulis sp.
TTCTCAACACCCTGCAGTAACTGATCGAGGGTTTCTTTGGTCGGTTTCATATCGGTCGTGCTCCTTGGATAAAGATGCATGGACCAAATCACTCATACACAAAAATCTGGACGGTCCCCCGAACCACTTCCAAAATCGCCATTCACACGATTACACCGCGACTTAGCCATCTCAAACACCCCACCACTTTGCGCAACCGCGCTCACCAAAATCATTTATTTACTGCGTAAAATGCAAGCGCTGCGCCAATCCGAGCGGGCTCAAACATACACACCGATTTCGGTCTGCTTGAGCTGCGCTGAGGACTGCCCACACTGGCATTTTTTGATCGCCCCCCCCCGATCGAGGGAAAAGTTAACCGAACTAAACTAGTGGCGCAATTCATAATCAACAAAAACGTATTTCAAGTATCAATATATTCTGAGTGACCGATAGATTGTGCGCTGCGGGGGGGGGGGGAGCAATTGGCCTGACATTCAATGTCACACTCTGTATTTACGGGCGATATAAAATCGTGCGTGGGCTATGCTCAGGCGACCTCAAAGAGGCGCGATATCTGCTCGATGCGCTCACTTTAATTTTTTTCGATTTCTCCGCATATGCTTATCCGATGGACGGAAAACCGTCCGCATCCGCGCAATCTTCCGACGGATTCTCAATATATTTATGCTTTTGCTGTTTCATGTGCGTAACGAATTCAAAGCGTGATGGATGGCGGGTGAACGCGGGTGAACATGGCTTCAATGAAAACTTATGGCATGATTTTTGGTATTGCCGGATGTATCGCGGCTCTGGCAGGTGTGGCCGGATACCTATCGCTCAAATCAACTTTTGAACGCGAAACGTTAGACCATACTCGATTTGAAATTGCCGATCGTGCTTCCAGACAACGCCAGTTATTCACGGATATCAATCTGACGCACAATGCGGCGGAACGAAGCCTTTTGCGGCGCTATGATGACCTAGGTGAGACAGATGTCTCTGAGACGTTCGACGCACTTTTCCCTCTACAAGATGATGGCACGCGACGCTCTGCAGACAGCTTGTTTGACGGGCAAATGCAAGAAAGTGGTGATTCCGTATATGGAATGGGTGCCTTCATTCCGAACGGCGAGAACCTTGCCGCCGATGAGATGCGGCTATTGCTCGCCGCCTATCAAGCCGTGCGCCAGCATGGTGAGGCTGCCTACGGCCGTTTTGACAATTTGTACTTCTATACGCCGGCCAATCAGCTGATAATTTTCGCGCCTGACCGGGATGACCGGCTTGAGTTTTATCGGGCAGATGCCCCTGCTGATTTTGATTTTCAAAGTGAGCAAATTGCCATGATTGTATCTCAACAATCCAATCCGACTGGGGTTGTCGCCTGCACCGAACTTTCTCGATTGGTTTACCGTCAGGACGGCCAGGCGCTGACAACCGGTTGCCATAAACCGGTGCGACAGTTTGGTCGGCATTTGGGCGCGATTGGCGTCACTATCGATATGCAAAACTACCTCGCGAACGCTGTGACCGATCATCGCGAAGGAATTCAAAATATAATTCTCACAGGGGACGGCTCCCTTATCGCCCATGAAGACCTGCTTTCACTCGACGAATTGACGCCGAATGCCGTTGCTCAAACCTCGCTGGAAGTCGGTGCCGAAGATCTGGCGCAAAGAATTCGTGCAAATGGGCGCATCGTCGGCGCATTTCGACACACAGACGGGCGATTTGTTGCGTTTGCTCGCCTGGACGCACCGGGTTGGTATTTCGTTACGCTATCATCAGCCAGCGGACTCTCGGGACGGGCTATTCAGCTCTCCCTCATCATCGCTTTGTTCGCGTTCCTTTCCGGACTAACCCCTATGTTAGCGCCGTCGATCACAGCGAAGGTCAAAGGCGAAGAATCCACTCCTAGCGCAAAGCCAATTCGTAACGATCTGCCCAACCGGGATCAGGACCCGATTTTCTCGCGTTAGGCTGACTTGGGTGGATGACCCCTTGTTTCGGGGCTGTCTAACTTCATACTGCGCGGTACGTCGCACCGTTGCTCGGTTGCTTAGAATTTGCTCGGTCGCTTCGAATTTCGGCCATATCACTTTGGGCGAAAATAGCGGCGGCTAGTCCCGGGTCGAGGCTACCCGAATTCAACACCCATGATCGACGCTACGTGGCGCTCCAGATAGTTGGAACCGCACCTACGCTAACGAAAACCCCGGCGGCCGATGCGTTTGCCGTGGCCGGTCCTGCCATGTCGGCCTCACGCCCGCGACCTTTTTGGGTCAGACTGCCTCGTTATTATCCGAACTGATAATCACCGGATTTCAAGGCACTCCCGGGAATTTGTTTCGCCTAATCATCGAATTCAACAAGGTAATAGTGCTTCTTGTCATAGAGCCTGTAGAGAATGGCCGGCGGTATCCCGTAAGTTTGACGCAAATAATCACTTTGAGACGCATGAATACTCCACCCCCGTATCTTTGCTCTCGGCTCACCGGGCATTTGATGGGTAGGTGGAGGTTGATTTTCGACGACAGTGCGTCCGGTTTCGCCACCAAATCGGCTCATCATCCGGCTCGGAGCCAAAATATAGGCGATCGCAGACGGTGCATTTTCGCGATCTGTTTCGCGCAACCGCCTTACGGCCTCCGTCGCGGCTCGCCCGGCTGTTTGATGATCGGGATGATTTGAATATCCGCTATCGGGCCAAAACGTCACAATGAGATCAGCTTGCCAGGCAATCATCTGCTGCATCAGGCGATCCACGTAGAGTTCAAAATCTTCCTCAGCCAGTGCTCCATCAGGATACTCCCAGACCAATTGCTCCGAGATCCCAAGCGCATACCCATTTTTGAGCACCTCGGCGTGGCGGATTATCGCCAAATCCTCCATCCGACTGACCTGCGGCATCGGAGACCCTGCCTCGCCACGTGTCGCGGTGATCATGCGTGTGGTTGCGCCACTTCTCTCTCGTGCCCTGATCAGCAAACCCGCCACCGATTGCTCGTCATCGGGGTGTGCGAAAATCGCCAAGACTGAACTGGCACCAACCTCTTCAGCCACCGACCTGACCCATTGGCCGCGCGACTCCTCGAAGAGGGAATCGAGCCAAATAATGCCTCCAGCGAAAAGCACAAAGAGTACGGCGAAAATCGCACCGAAAATTTGACCGATACTTGGCATGGCATGGACGCCTTCTTGTAAGGACAGACGGTGTCAGTTTGACTGATCCATTAGATGAATACGAACTATTGCCGAATTGTGATCACGTGTCGAACACGCGAATAAAACGCCATCTAAAACCGGCGCAACTCCCTCTATAATAAGTGATTTTAGCTCCAAACTGCCCCTCTTTTTTCTGTGTGATGATGCGGTCATTTCGGGAAATGTGATCTGATCGAAACCCCGGTGCGTAGAGAGGGCACAGCAACACGCTGCCCGTTTCAATTTGGAGATTTTTCATGTTTCGTCGCACCTTCCTTGCCCTCGCCACCGCCACCGCAATGACGTCCGCCGCGTTTGCCTTTGGAGGCGGACCAACCAAAGACATCGTGGACACAGCCGTCGATGCAGGGTCTTTCACGACACTCGTCGCTGCCGTGCAGGCGGCGGGCCTCGTCGATACACTGAAGAGTGAAGGACCGTTTACCGTTTTTGCTCCAACCGACGCCGCCTTTGAAGCTTTGCCCGAAGGAACTGTGGCCTCTCTTCTGGAACCGGAAAACCGCGATCAGCTGATTGCAATTCTGACGTATCATGTCGTGCCCGGCCAGGTCATGAGCGGTGATCTCAGCAACAATATGATGGCAGCGACAGTCCAGGGTGACAGCGTCACGATCATGACCGAAGGCGGCGTGACCGTCGATGGAGCCAATGTGATTGCGGCCGACATTCGGACAACAAATGGCGTCATCCACGTGATCGATGCGGTGATCCTTCCACAATAGTGTCGATAAAATTTCTCCCCTAATATCGACAACCGACCTCCGCCACACGTGTGGTGGGGGTCGGTCACTTTTCTAAAAGAACGAGACCGATAGCAGAGTGGTATTATTTTCTACCCCTGTGTGATCCAATGGTGCAGCGCCTGCGTAAAGGTATCAGGTTTTATAACTGGAGGGATTCATGTCTCGTTCGAAACTATTCGCCCTAGCCGCGTTGTTGGCTACCACCTCTGTTCCGACTGCCCTCGCACAGGAAGGTGGCGCGCCAGACTTTCTGGCGTTGGGCGTAGCCATGTCGCCCGACCACCCCGGCTCAGATGACTATCGTTTTCTGCCTTTCGGGGCCGGTCGGGTGACATCGGGCGGGGTGGTCTATCAAGTTGAGGGCCCCGGCATTTCAGCCGCTTTTTTCAATCAGAACAATGTCGAAGCTGGTGTGTTTGGACGTTGGGTCGGTGGTCGCGATGACGATATCGACGACGCGGTTGTTGGCTTGTTACCGGAAAGAGATGGGTCGCCGATTGCCGGGGGTTTCGTGCGCGTGCGCCTTGCAGAGGGGATCCTGAGTCCACGCGACCGGCTGTCTCTCGGTGCACGCATCGGTGCGGATATAACCGGTGAGTATGGCGATTTATTCTGGTCGAGTTCGCTTTCCTACTCTGCCCCCATTTCGCGCAGCACCCAGCTGATCGCCAACCTATCCATTTCTGGATCAGGGGATGATTATAGCGACGCACTTTTCTCGGTAGACGCCGCCGGTAGTGCTGCAAGTGGCCTGGCATCGTTTTCGGCCGAGGGTGGCGTCGAAAGCTTCGGAATGACTGTCTTTTTAGATCAGGCCCTCGCCGACAATTGGTCAGTTACTGGCGTGATCGGCGCGTCCGTACTGCAAGGTGACTACGCAGATAGTCCGATCGTCACAGAAAGAGGCGATGTGAATAGCTACTTCGCCGGTGTAGGCTTGGGTCGCCGTTTCTAAAGCGTGCGGCACAGCGCCCCAAAAACAACAATCAACGTTCTAAAAGGGGCGGGCCAATTAGGCCCGCCCCTTTTGCGTGCGCTGAGTGTCATTGTCTCCAACATCGCCGCACACCCCTTTCGATCGAAGATATCATATGACAGCGAACGAGACGGCATCCTTGAATTAACGCCAGCGGGCTGACAGTGACTGTTTCAGCAATGCTTCGACCCGGCCCCTATCTTTGACGGTGGCAGGTCGCGCATTAAGGAGGCTATGACCGCCAATAAGACAATCAATGCGATAGACGGCGTGAAGCGACTTGCCTGGCTATTTCCCAGGTGTCGGCTCGGCCTGCCGATTTTGAGGCGCGTTGCTTCTGAGATGCGCAGCAACGCACCCTGAAATACCGATCGACACCCCGTAAGGGCAGACTCGCCGGGCTAACCCCTCTTGGGATTTGAAATATCCGTTGCATTCATCAGCGCCATACACACACTTTTCGTCAACGGCAGCGTCTGGCGGCCCACTCCAATCACATGCGGGTCGAACGCCTCAAGCGCGGGTGGGCATTAATAGATTTACCCAAGCAATACGATCACCCCTGTCTGCACCCCTGCGACTAACGGGCTGCAGACATAAAAAGAGCCGACCATCCCTTACTCAGGACGATCGGCTCGTGCCGCAGCGTGGGGGACATGCTCGCGGCGATGGAGGTTTTTTCTCTATTTGGTCAGCTGGCTTCCGGCAGAACCAGTTCAACCATTACTTCATTGCGTCTGAACGGTGTTGGGATCCAAGGTGGGTCATAGCGCGCATAGACTGCCTCGCCGCGCGTCTCCATCCCCTGGGAGGTAAGGTATTCACGCAACTCCATTTCCTTGGACGCGAAGCGTGCGTCTGCCGATCCACCATTAAACCGAATAATGGCCATGCGACGCGCGGGCTGCTCTCGCAGGGATACGCCTGGATCGTCGGGTGTCGGCAATGTGTCTAATGTCCACTCCGGCGGCATGACAAACGCCACGCGCCAGGAATCATCATCTGTCCGTGATTGGGTTACCGGCGTGGTCATCGCAATTTCCTGCGAACGCGTTTGAGTGACCGGTGAGGTCATCGCAATCTCGGCGCTTCCGCCATCACGCGCCTGGTTGCCGCCAAAGATATACCCGGCCAAAGGCCTGAAGCCGGCATTGCCAGCGCGCGCCATATCGCCGCTGACCTCAACCTCCGCGACAATCATCGCTTCGTAATCCCGGATCTGTATTGAACCTTCTTCACTGACCACAGTATGGGGTGGCTCATCCGCGGCAGATGCCGCGCTCGGCACTGCGGCGATTAGCAAGCTCGCGAAAACGGTACGAAGTAAGTTGGTCATGATTGTCTCCTCTTTAAATCGTATACGCCTGAGAGGAGAAACTGGATCACAATCCAATAATTTTTTCGGCCGAAAATTTTGTTAGCGACCCACGAAGAGGGACAATAACTGCTATATTCCAATTACTTGCTGAAAAACTCGGATAACCGGATTAGCAAAATTCAGCGGTGCCTGTGTAAGCGCAAGACATACACATTCCTCACTATCCCCAATCAGTATCTCGTGTTCTGTGCCATCGTCCGCCTCCTGAACATGCCCTCGCTCGAAGCGATGCGCCTGATCTGAAAAGCTGCCTTTTAGCACCAGGGTTAACTCCGACCCGTTGTGGCTGTGTAGTGGAATATCCGCACCGGCTTCGGCCTTCAGCATCCACAATTTTGTCCCGTCTTCCGACGTCCACAAAAGACACTTTCTCAGCTTCGGCCCGAGAAAACGCCAGCGAATGGACATCGCATTGTCGTCGACAAATGCACGAAGTGCCTGCGGCAGGTAAGTGTCTTCGGAACGACCGGACGCACTCGCGGAAACCTGCACTCGATCTGCTTCCTGCCCGGAATCCAACAGACCGCTTTGAGCGTCATCTTGGGCAAAAATATCTTCGGCATCAAAACCGAGACCCGTACCCTGTTGGTCAGTAAACACAGACTCAAGAATTAGTGCCCCAACCTTCTCATAATCAGCCACTTTTGCGGCTGCCTTGCTGCTGAGCTCTAAATGGGAATCCATGAACACCTGCTCGCCAAGCGATAATGTGCCACTCGCTTGATCTAAATACCAAGCATCGCTCAAATGTTGTCCGCGTGCCGTCATAACTGTTCTCCAAGGCGTAATTTTAACTTCTGCATCGCCAGGCGTATTCTGGACTTTATCGTCCCGAGCGGCAGATTAAGCTTTGATGCGATTTCTTGATGACTGAATCCGCCCCGGTAGCTCAGTTCAAGTATCTGGGCTTGCCCGTCGGGAAGTCCCTGCAGGGCCTCCGATACGCGTTTCACGTCTTCACTGCGCATCATCAATTCGTCCGCCGGCTCGATCTCCGGAGGAATTTCTTTGATGGATTCGGTCTCGTAGCGAATTTTGGTCGTGGTCTTCCGGTGATGGTCGACCATCCGATTCCGAGCCACAGTAAAAATCCAACTGGACGCTGTTGCTCGGCTCGCATCAAACGTTCCTGCCTTACGCCAAATCGTAAGCATTACATCCTGAACGACATCATCAACAATTGCCGGCTGCCCCATACGGCCGATCAACCAAGCTCGGACCCTCGGGCCAAAATGGTTGAACAACGTACGGTAAGCTGACCGATCCCGGTCAACCGCCACCCGGACCAATAATGACGAATATTCATCACGCTCGAGCTCGGCACTAGGCGGCTTGTCTTGCTGACGCATCATCCCTCCTGGCAGAATCAAACTGATTCTGCGGTACGGGGCATCGGGGACTATGTTCGTTGCGATCATGCGGACTATACGGACGTCTCGCCGAATTGGATCACAATTATTTTTGCCCAGTGATCTGCCCACTGCCGAGCCACGTATACCACCTAGAAGTAGGAGGGCAATGTGGTAAAAATGAAAGAGCCGAAGCGGATTGCTGTGATCGGTGCGGGCGTCTCGGGCCTAGCCGCGGCATGGCGCTTGGCTTTGACTCACAACGTCACCCTATATGAATCCGCTCCGACCCTTGGAGGACACGCGAATACGGTCGCAGCAGACATCTCGGGAAAGCAGATCTCCGTCGATACGGGCTTTATTGTTTTCAATCCCAAAAATTATCCAAATTTCTGTGCGCTTCTGGACTATTTCGGGATCGCCAGCTCCGCCAGTGATATGTCGTTTTCAGCTTCGATCGGCGATGGGAATTTCGAATACAGCAGCGACGGCATCGCAGGGCTTTTCGCTCAGAAGCGCAATTGGTTTCGCCCAAGGATGTGGTCGATGTTGGCAGACCTCGTCCGCCTCTATAGGGCCGGGCGCTCGATTCAGGATGACGACCTCGAGAGGACTCTCGATGAATTTTTGGTGGCCCACGGCTACTCAGAAACTTTTCGGGAAGACCATATTTTGCCGATGTGTGCGGCGATTTGGTCATCTCCTGTCGAAACGATGCGCCATTATCCGGCTCGCTCTTTTTTCGCCTTTTTCGAAAATCACGGCCTCTTGCAATTTGGCGAACGTCCGGAATGGAGAACAGTGACGGGTGGCAGCCGCACCTATGTCGATGCTCTTCGCCGGGCTTTCAGAGGGCAGGTCAAGCTAGACCGGACAGTCACCAATATTGAACGGCTGCCGCAGGGAATCGCTGTCCTTCTCGATGATGGCGGTCGAGCGATATTTGATGAGGTTGTTCTGGCGTGCCACAGTGATCAGGCCCTGACCTGCCTGGGAAATCAGGCCTCTGTCTTGGAGCGGGCCGTTCTCGGTGCCATACGATATCAGCCCAATACCGCCATCCTACACCGCGATACGAGTTTTATGCCGAAAAAGCGGGCGGCATGGGCAAGCTGGAATTATTGTCGTGGGCGGGCGACTGGCACGCCCGATAGCGAGGTTAGTCTGACGTATTGGATGAACCGCCTCCAACCGCTTGAAACGGATGAGCCGATTTTCGTGACGCTCAACCCTGATCGCGCACCCGATGCGCGCCAGACAATTGCATCATTTGATTACGCTCATCCGGTGTTTGATCGTGAAGCACTGATCGCGCAGGAAATGCTCCATGAAGTGCAGGGCCAAAACCGGGTCTGGTTTTGTGGGGCTTGGATGGGATCAGGGTTTCACGAGGATGGCTTACAGGGCGGATTGGCCGTCGCTGAGGCGTTAGGCGCCCCCATCCGTCCGTGGGAGCAGGATCGAGCTGCCAGCCGAATTCACTGGCCTGATTATTTCAAGCGCCCAGTCGCTGATAACGCGTCCCATCTGGTTGTCGTAAAATGACCCCGGCTCCACAATCCATCTGTCTCGGGGAAGTGAAACATCGTCGCCATTCCACACACCCGCATTCCTTTCGCTATCGGCTGATGTCGATCCTGATCGATATTGACGGAAATTTTGCCCCGAAACCGACGTCGTTGTTTGCCATGGATCGCTGGCGTCCAATCTGCTTTAGCAGCCGAGACCATGGACGAGGCGATGGGGACATTCGTAGCTGGATCCGGACTGTTTTACCCGCACTGTCCCCGTCGCTTGGTCGCATACAGGTGCTCACGACACCGCGCGTTCTCGGCCTGGTCTTCAACCCTATAAGCGTGTTCTTCTGCTTTGATACTGCCGACACTTTGCGCGGCGTGGTGTTTGAAGTCAGCAATTTTTACCAAGGACGACAGGCCTACGCCTTTAACGTCGACCCGGACCATCGAGGCGGGATTAAATTTCGCTGTGAGAAGAAGTTTTATGTCTCCCCATTCAATCCGCCAGGAGGAGAATACCGCTTCAATCTGATGCGTGAAAACGGGGTCTATGTCCTTGGCGTTCGCCTATTTCGGGATGACCAACTCTGTCTGACGGCAACCCACATAGCCTCGGAAAAACCACTGACACGTCAGGAAATTGCGCGTGCATTTCCGTTCAATCTTTTCAATCCATCTCTCATTGTCGGCGCCATTCTATTTGAAGCCAGCCGACTTTGGGCGCGGGGTTTGAAATTCCACCAACCGCGGAAAAACTCTGCCGATACTCGGCCGTGGAGATCAGGACAATGACCGCTTCAACACGCACGATTGCACAAAAAAAACCCGGTTTTTTCGATCGCTTGATCGAAAGAGTTTTTCGTCAAAAACTGGATTCTGCGCTCCAAAAACCGATCACACTGACCCTTCCTTCTGGATACGCATTCGTGCTGGGACCATTAGAAAACGCGCGATCCGTGCAGTGGACATTATCATCATGGAACGGGCTTTGGAGGGTGTTGTTGAGCGGCCCGCTCGGCATGGGAGAAGGCTACATCAATGCCGATTGGAGCAGCGATGACTTGTCTGAGCTTCTCACGCGATTAGCGGATGCCATGAATACAGGGACGGTTGAGACCAAGCGCTGGAGCCCCAGCCAGCTTATCGCGCACGTCAAGCATGCCACGAATGCAAACAGTCGATCAGGAAGTCGCCGGAACATCGAATTTCACTATGATCTCGGCAATGATTTCTATCAACGCTGGCTCGATCGAAGTATGACGTATTCTTCCGCCGAGTTCGAGACACCGGACCAATTTCTCTATGACGCTCAACAGGTAAAATACCGAAATGCCTGCGAGGCGTTGGCGCTCAAACCTGGCGACCGGGTTTTAGAAATCGGGTGCGGCTGGGGTGGTTTTGCGGAATTCGCCGCCCGTCATTATGGGTGCCACGTCACGGGCATAACGTTGTCACACCAGCAGCTCGCCTATGCCCAGAAACGGATCACCGAAGCCAACCTGAATGAGCGCGTTGAATTGCGTCTTCAAGATTATCGAGATCTGGAAGGTCAATTTGATGCGATTGTGTCAATCGAAATGCTGGAGGCGGTCGGAGAAGAACATTGGGCCTCGTATTTCCAACAGGTAGAGAAATGCCTGAAAGTCGGCGGAAAGGCCTCTATTCAGGTCATTACAATAAATGCCCGCGACTTTGGCGGATATCGGTCGCAACCGGATTTTATCCAGAAATACATTTTTCCGGGTGGGATGCTGCCAACCAATCATATCGTTGAGGAGGCCGGACGGGCGGTTGGACTTGTCCACGTTGGCACCACACTTTTCGGTTCAAGCTACGGTAAGACCCTTGCGCTTTGGGCTCGGTCTTTCAACGCCGCTTGGCCATCGATACAATTGCTTGGGTTTGACGCCCGCTTCCATCGCGTCTGGAATTTTTATCTCGCCTATTGCGAGGCGGGCTTCGAAACGGACCGCATTGATGTCGGCCGGTTTGTCTTTCACAAAAATCGTTAATGCGCCACGCCGCAACTCGGCGACCAAATCTACACCATTTCGGGATGCTTTCATGAGCCGTGATATCATTGTCGTCAGCGACCGCATGCAAACGAATTATAGTTATCATTTGGAAGCGCCAGAAGGCCGAGACTTCGCCGAAATATTTAAACCCCATTATTCACCACGTGAAATGCTCGAAATGGGCGTCTTTGAGGGCCGATACCTCAATGATTGCACCGACGAATTTCCCACTGATTGGTTTTTGAACGCGAAGACGGCCCGTCGCGCCGACGCTGGCTTGAACTATTTCGGCGTAAAAAGCCGCCAACCCTTACAAGTCTGGAAGGAGAAAGGTTGGATTTACGGCCCTGACCCTCGGGGGTGGTTCCAATGGTATTGTCGCTATTATCGGGGTCGGCGTCACAGTGAACTTGATTCCATTCAAATCGCGCGTTGGCGCGGGTTCGCTCGACATGCGGGCCAAATTCGCGCCAATTGTGAACCCGGTGATATTTTCTGCCGTCCGAGACAGCGTCAGGGCTTGCTGCAATGGGCTTATGATCCGTTTATATGAGCTCGTACAGACTATTTTCGATGACCCGGCACAAGCCGGGCCGTTATCCGATTTCGATTGATTCCCAGGCATTCGACCCGCGCCAAATAGCCATGCTGCACATATTCCCAAAATTTATGTGGTGAAATCGTCCAAAACAGGAGAGCATGGCGCGCGGAGAATTGGGGATTTGATATGGTTACAATTCAAAAAGTCGCGCGAGACGCGCCGTGGTCGTGGCTACGTCTGGGGTGGCAAGACCTGATCCGTGACCCGATCCTTAGCCTGACCTATGGCCTTATTTTTGCGGGATTTGGCGCATTGTTAAGCTTGGGTCTTTGGTCGATCGATATGCTGGCCCTCGTCCCGGTGGCGCTCAGCGGATTTGCTCTGGTTGCACCGGCTCTGGCGATCGGTATCTACCAAATCAGTCGCGCCCGGGAACGCGGTGAGGAACCGCGGTTTCGGCTGATCATTTCCCGGTTCCCCACCCGTTTGGGACAAATCGGGTTCTTAAGCGTCCTGCTTTTGGTCTTGCTGTTGTCCTGGCTGAGAATTGCCCAATTTTTACTGGTCCTGATCGCCCCGGATATCCCGATGCAACCTGGACCGTTCGTGGAGTATTTGCTGGTCGAGCCGGCGGGACTGACCCTACTGGCTGTTGGCACTGTGTTTGGCGGCCTTCTCGCCGGTGCTGCCTTTGCCATATCTGCACTGGCTTTTCCGATGCTGGTAGATCGGGATGTTGACGCGGTTTCTGCTCTCACCGCCAGCGTCAAAGCCGTTTTGTCCCAACCTTTCGTCATGCTGAGCTGGGCATGGCTGATTGCTTTTATGATGATCGTTGGGTCCGCAACCTTTTTGATCGGCCTTGCCATCAGCTTCCCGTGGATCGCCCATGCCAGCTGGCACGCCTATCGGGATTTTTCGCCGGAATTATCCGCTTCGGCTCGCTCGGATTCCTGATTTTTGTCCGGTGGCAATGGCTTGTCATCATCCATAAGAATGCGATGGGCCGCTCCATCCAAATCATCCATCTGGCCAGTTTTCAATGTCCACATAAAGCCCATCAGGCCCAGTAGACCTAAGCCCAATGCGACAGGTATCAGCCAAATCAGAACGCTCATGATCGCGTCAATCGAAGGGCATTGAGCGTGACGATAAGAGATGAGGCGGACATTGCGATCGCTGCGATCAATGGCGTGACCATGCCGGTGACGGCCAACGGAACAGCGATCATGTTGTAAATGGCGGCCAATCCGAAGTTTTCCAACACTCTTCGCCGCGCTTTGACGGACATGCTGTGCGCAACCAAGGTGGCAGACAAATCATTGGATTGCAGCACCATGTCGGCGGCTGACTGGGAAATTTCTGCGGCCGATGCAAGAGAGATAGAGACATGTGCCGCGGCCAGGGCCGGCGCATCATTGATCCCGTCACCCACCATAAGAACGCGATATCCATCGGCAGTCAGCTCCTGCAAGCGAGCGATCTTGTCCTGGGGTTTGAGCCCGGCCTGCCAGTGATCAATGTCCAGCTGTGTGGCTATGACCTCGACAGGATTTTCGCGGTCACCGGATAATAATTCGACACGCACGCCCTGCTTTTTCAGCGCTAAAACAGTCGGGCAGGCGCTGTCGCGCAATTGGTCCTCAAATTGGAACCGAATCGGAGGTTCATCGCCACTTTGAAACCAGGTCTCGGAGTGGGGGTTGGAGGAGGTGGCGCACCCGATCCAGCGCGCCGATCCCAAGCGAATATCCGTGCCGTCCAAACGACCGCGGAGCCCGCCCCCCGCGTCCTCAAAAATGTCGTCCGCGGTATCGCCCATCCCTGCCGCATCAGCGATGGCACGAGAGACAGGATGGCGACTGGTCCGGGCAAGGTGGGCGGCGCGCTCGAGAATTCCCGACGGAAGCTCTTCACGGTTGATGAGGCGAGGACGCCCCTCAGTGAGAGTTCCGGTTTTGTCGAACACGACTGTATCAATCGATGCCAAGCGCTCCAGGGCATCCCCTGACTTGACCAGAATACCCTTGCGAAACAATTGCCCGGTTGCGACGATTTGAACGGCAGGAACAGCCAGCCCAAGCGCACAAGGACATGTAATAATCAACACGGCGATCGCATTGATAATAGCGGTGCGAGCATCGCCCGTTACCAGCAACCACCCAATCAGCGTCAGGGCCGCCAGGCCGTGAACAACGGGCACATAGAGTCGCGCCGCTTGATCTGCCAGCTTGACGTATCTTGACCGACTTTGCTCACCGGCCTCGACCAGGCGCGTGATTTCAGAGAGGAGAGAATCGTCGCGTGATGCAACGGCCTCGATAATCAGAGGTGATTCAAGATTGAGAATGCCCGAATGCAGACGCGTCCCGACCACGGCTGCAATCGGCGCGGTTTCTCCCGTCACCAGCGAGCCGTCAAGCGTGCCACTCCCTTCCACCACATCGCCATCGACAGGAACACGATCACCCGCCGCCAACATCAAGCGGTCTCCCGGGATGACGTCCCGCGCTGGGATCGCCACAACCCTGCCATCGGCTCCGACCCGATTGGCGGTTGCCGCCTGCATCGACGCCAAACTTTGAGCCGCCTCGCCGGCCTTTGCACGCAAACGCATGTCGAGGAAACGGCCGATCAGTAGAAAGAAAAGCAACATGACGGCAGCGTCGAAATAAGTTTCGCCGTGGCCAATAAAGGTTTCATAGAGGGAAAGCGCTGTTGCCAACAGAACCGCCAATGAAATCGGGACATCCATATTCACATGTCCCGTCCGCAAGGCCGTCCAAGCAGACCCAAAAAATGGGCGCCCGGAATAGGCGACGGTTGGGAGTACAATCAGGGCGGAAAGACGATGCATCAAAGCCTGCATGGTCTCTGTCATTTCGCCATCGCCCGACCAAACCGACACAGAAAGCAGCATGACGTTGGCCATCGCAAACCCGGCGACAGCAAGCGCGCGCATCAGGCGGCGCTCCTCTCGTTTCTTGGGATCGTCGCCGGTTTCGGGCTGGTAGGCTGTGGCCGGATATCCCATGCCTTCCAACTGGTCGACAAAACCCAGCGCCGCGGCGCGCTCTCCGGTCCAGGAAAGAGAGAGGCGGCCGGTGGACAGATTGAGCCGGGCCGCCGTGACACGCGCATCTTCACGGAGGCCCGATTCGATCCGCGTTATACATCCGGCGCAAACCGCACCCTGAACCAGCAAATCGAGCGCACATTTGTCCCCTTCCTGGCGGACAAATGCCTGGGGGTCAGCATGCCCGGAGGGGCTTATCACAGCGGCAGACCTCATGGACCGACCAATTCATATTCAACTTCGAATGGGGGCAAGCTTTGATGACTCAATCGGACTAGCCACCGCCCGTCCAGGGCGCACGGCAATTCCGCCTGATAGCGGCCCTCTCCCAACGATTGCATCGAAATCGGACAATCAAGCGCGGTCCGCGTCGGGTGACGCATCTGCCCGCTCAGAGACAGGCCAGACAAAGGATTTCCCTCTCGGTCGAGGACTTGAAGTAGTAATTGATTGCCTACCAGATTAAACCGGGCTTGCCAGCCCAGATTTTCCTGGACCCGGCGTCGCTCGAGGGTCTCGTTGTAATTGAGCCCCTGCGTATAGGAGCGCTCCACGTCCTCACCCGGATGCGATCGAAGCGCCAGCGTGACCATGGTCGCGTTGACGCTGATCATCACGCCGAAAAATAGCAATATCATCATCAAGACATGCCAACCGCGCAACGGATTGAAAGGCGATTTCATAGCTCAAATCCTGTGACAATTATGGATGCCGCATCGGCGAATTCTTCTGTAGAGAGATCGATCACGCGGAAGTTTATTGGCTCCCTCGCCTCATCAATGGCGTCCGATGGAAGTGTGAGGTAGACGATAAAGTCCTGAGTTCGATCACTGGCGACCATCAAACTCCGAGGAGCATTTGCGTCAGCACCAAGCACCCGAACCTGTATGCGCGGATCGCCCTCGACTACAAATTCCAGATGCCGCGTTTCGTGAGCCTTATTGATCACTTTGATGGTGTAGCCATTGCGAACTGAACCGTCTGACAGGCGCACAAAGTTCGGATTACGATCCCGCAGCGCATTCAGTTCTAATTCGGTGCGATTGAGCAATCCTGTCAACATCACGGACGCAACCAAAACAAGCGCGCCGGCATACACCAATGTCCGACCCCGAATGAAGCGATAGCGCGGTGGCTCACCGGCCGTAAAACGATCGACATTGTCGTCGGTCTCATAGGTGATCAACCCTGTCGGCCGATCGATCTTGCGCATAATATCGTCACAGGCGTCGATGCACAGCCCGCACTGGATGCACTCGAGCTGGGCACCGTCACGGATATCAATGCCCATGGGGCACACCGCCACGCATTGGCGGCAGGAAATGCAATCGCCTCGCCCCTCCCAGCTTGCACCTTTCTTGTGCGTACCGCGTGGCTCGCCTCGATCCGTCCGATAAATGACATTCACGGCTTCACGGTCGGTCATCGCAGCCTGAATGCGCGGCCATGGGCACATATAGGTGCAAACCTGCTCTCGCATCGTGCCGGCGAGCGTATAGGTCGTGAAGGTAAGCAGGCCGAAAAAGATATAGGCCGTCAGCGGTGCCTCGCCGGCGAAGAAGTCACGCAGAACATCAAAAGCATCATGGAAATACAATATCCAGGCGCCGCCCGTTCCCATCCCGATCAATAGCCAGACGGCATGCTTAGCGATCTTTCGCCAAGCTTTATTGAAGGACCAGGAAGAACGATCAAGTTTGATCCGAGCGTTTCGATCTCCTTCAAAAAGGCGCTCGACGGTGATGAACAAATCCGTCCACACTGTCTGTGGACACGCATACCCGCACCAGACGCGCCCGAACAGGGCAGAGGCCAAAAACAAGGCCAGCGCTGCAAGGATCAACAGTCCGGAAATATAGTACACTTCCTGGGGCCAGATCTCGATAAAGAAGAAGTAGAAACGACGGCCGGCGAAATCGATCAGCACGGCCTGATCGGGCAAATCTGCGCCACGATCCCACCGCAAAAAAGGTACCAAATAATAGACACTAAGGGTGAGGATCATGATGATCCATTTTGCGAGGCGAAACTTTCCCTTGGCCAGTTTCGGGTAAATTTGCTGACGCTTTTCGTACAGCTCACGGGTCTCCGCGGCGTTAACGGCTTTCGCCTTGGAACGCTGAACGCCCGGGGCGACCATTTTGGGGATCAGATTGTGCGTCATGGTCGTCCTGGCCCGTTCGGGTTACTCGGCGGGGTCTGCGGATTCTCCCCCGCCCAGCAAATATACATACGCGGTCAACGCATCGATCATCCCCTCATCAAGACGCGCCTCCCATGCGGGCATTACACCAAAGGGACCACGCTCGATCGTCGTGATGATCTGATCACGTGTACCGCCATAAAGCCAATCATGATCAATCAGTCCCGGCGCACCGACGGCCCTGTCTCCAGACCCATCAGCCAAATGGCAGGACGCGCATTGAGCGGCATAGACGGTACGACCCCGCGCGACAGCATCGGCATTTTCAATGGCTGCACCAGGGGCAAGGCTGAGGACATAATCCGTGACATCGCGAATTTCTTGAAAGGACAAAATATTATCCCGGCCGAAGGCGGGCATTTGCGAGTAACGCGACTGCTCGTGCTCGGTGCGGATTCCAAAGCGTATCGTTGTACGAATATCGTCGTAACTTCCGCCCCAGAGCCAGACATCATCATTTAGATTGGGATAACCAATCGCACCCTGCGCACCCATGCCATGGCAAGTACCGCAATTATCTCCGAAAGCGGATTGTCCGGCAGCCCTGACAAAGCCAAGTAATTGTGGATCAGCTTCTATCCCCTCAATTGAGATACCTTCAAGGCGACTAAAACCGTCGGCCCTGGCTGCGTCAAGCGCGGCCAAATCCCGCGCCACATTGGCACGCTCCGAATTACCGATAACTCCGCGCGTATGATCACTATCACCCGAGCTCATGCCCGGCAGTGCGGGTAGGGCTGGCATCAACACCATATAAATAACGCTATAGACGATAGAGGCGTAGAAAATCCACAACCACCAACGTGGGAGAGGATTGTCGAGCTCCTTGATCCCATCCCACTCATGACCGGTGGTCTCGATGCCGGAAATTTCGTCTGTGTCAGGTTTTTGTGGTGTTTCAGACATGGGTGACGTCCTCTTTGTCCAATCCGCCAACCGGCGTGTCAGGCTCGTTCAGGGGCAGGCTGGCGGCACGATCGAAGCGATCCTGACTTTTTGGCCAAAATGCATAAACGAGCGCACCCGCGAACAGAGCAATGAAGAGCATCAAGCCCCAAGTTTGCGCAAAACTCAGAAGTATCTCATACATGACTCACCTCAAATTTTCGTCGGCTTCAGCCTCGTAAGTCGAAAAATCGACCATAGTACCAAGCACTTGCAGATAAGCGATCAATGCATCGAGTTCGGTTACGCGCTGAGCGTTACCATCGAAATTGCGCAGCGCCGCGCCCGGGTAGCGGGCGACAAAACCATCATAATCGTCCGCAAATGGGTCCAGCTGAGTGCGAACATCGCTCTCAGCGGAGGCAATCATTTCGTCGGTATATGGGACACCGACCATGCGCAACGTGCGCAATTGCGCGGAGACATTATCGTAATCAAGCGTCGAGGTTTCCAGGAAACCATAGGCGGGCATAATCGATTCAGGCACGACAGATTGAGGCCGCCGCATGTGATCGCGATGCCATTCATCGGAATACTTTTCTCCAACGCGCGCCAGGTCCGGGCCGGTTCGTTTCGAACCCCACTGGAACGGGTGGTCGTACATGCTTTCAGCGGCCAAGGAATAATGGCCATAGCGCTCGACCTCATCCCGAAGCGGCCGGATCATCTGGGAGTGACAGTTATAACACCCTTCGCGGACATATATATTGCGACCCAATTGCTCCAACGGCGTGTAGGGACGCACGCCCTCCACTTCTTCAATGGTAGAGTCCAGATAGAAGAGCGGGGCAATCTCAACGATGCCGCCAATACTCACAGTCACCAGAATACCGACCGTCAGTATAAGTGAGTTTTTCTCGAACAGTTTCTTGTGAAGATCACTCCAGCTTGGCTTGCGATCGCTCATGACACGGCTCCTTTTGAGCGCTCGGTAAGGCCCTCTTGCGGCTGCACTGAATCATCAACTTCGCACCCATCTCCCTTAATCGTCCGATAGACATTGTAGGCCATGACCAACGCGCCGGAGAGGTAGAGCAGGCCACCGATCGTCCGGATGATGTAATAGGGTTCCATCCTCTGCATAACTTCCACAAAGGAGTATTCAAGGAAGCCATCCGGCGTGTAGGAGCGCCAATCGAGGCCCTGGAAAATGCCTGCAGGCCACAGTGCGGCGATATAGGCAATGATACCAAATGTGGCGAGATAGAAGTGCCAGTCGATCAGCACCTTGGAATACATGCCCTTGCGCTTCCACAACCATGGAACGAGGCAATAAATCGCCGAGAATGAAATCATTCCGACCCAGCCAAGCGCGCCGGAGTGTACATGCCCGACCGTCCATTCTGTGTAGTGTGACAGCGCGTTGACGGCACGGATGGCCATGACAGGCCCTTCAAACGTCGACATGCCGTAAAAAGCGATCGCCAAAACCATCATCCGAACGACCGGATCGGTGCGAAGCTTGTCCCAGGCCCCCGACAGCGTCATCAGACCATTGATCATGCCACCCCAGGACGGCATCCACAGCATGATGGAGAAGGTCATCCCCAGCGTCTGGGCCCATTCCGGCAGGGCCGTGTAGTGCAGATGGTGGGGACCTGCCCATATATAGATGAAGATCAGCGACCAGAAGTGAATGATCGACAAGCGGTAGGAATAGACCGGTCGGTTCACGCGCTTGGGCACGAAATAATACATGATGCCAAGGAAGCCCGCAGTGAGGAAGAAACCAACGGCATTGTGGCCGTACCACCACTGGGTTAGCGCGTCCTGCACACCGGACCAGAGGATGAAGCTCTGTGAGCCAAACCAATCGACCGGAATGGCCAGATTATTGATCACGTGGAGCACCGCGACGGTGACAATGAACGCCAGGTAGAACCAGTTCGCCACATAGATATGCGGCTCCTTGCGCTTCATCAGCGTGCCCAGGAAGATCACCAGATAGGCAACCCAAACAAGGGTCAGCCAAATATCGGCATACCATTCAGGTTCAGCATATTCCTTGCCCTGAGTGATACCGGCCAGATAACCCGTGGCGGCTATGACGATGAAGAATTGATAACCCCAGAACACAAACCAGGGCCAGATCCCGCCCACAAGCCGAGTGCGACAAGTGCGCTGGACCACATAAAACGATGTGGCAATCAGAACGTTCCCACCGAAGGCGAAAATCACTGCCGAGGTATGAAGCGGTCGCAGGCGCCCGAAGCTGGCAAAGCCCCAATCCTCGATGTTGAGCATCGGAACCGCCAGTTGCGCCGCGATGACCACGCCGACCAATAAGCCGGCAATGGCCCAGACCATAGACGCGATCACCCCCGCCTTGACCACATCCTCATTGTACTCGCCCGGATCGATCACCACGCCGCCGCCGGCGTATCGGCCAACCATCATGATGATGCCGACGAGGAATCCCCCAAGTATCAGCCAGGCCTGGCCCTGCATAGCCGCATCGGGCGCTCCGGTTGCCAGAAGCGACCAAAGCGCTCCGAGTACCAAGATAAGCCCGACGATGAACGCTCCGGCATCGAAACCGCTTCGCTTTAAAGAATTATACGCGTGCATCCCTGCCCCCAACGGAAATTGCTGTATGTCGAACTACACGAAAAAACACAGCTTTTGTTAGACAAGTTGTCCCATGCGACAGCCTGCCGCGGCGCTCGGCAAGCGAACACCGATTTGCCGAAACCGCCAAATCCAATTTTCGGCGCGCACCCGCCAGACAAATTCACAAACATTGTCCGCGGCAAAACGAGAGCCATCGTCTTAGATTCGAGCTAAAATCGTCAGATGTTGGATTCGATCAGGTGGTCACTAAACCGCTTGGCTGTGCAGCCTTTCCTTAGCGGCGAACGCTGGATCCAGGCGCGTGGCAATACTGCGAACATAGGGACGGCCTAATTCTGTAACACTGAGCATCCCCTCGTCTATTTCGACAAGTCCATCGTTCCAGAGCTCGAACATATCGCGATTGGCGACCCGTCCGAGTTTCATCTGGAATACACTTTCGAGCGGCAGCTCAAACTGACACATCAGCGTTTCAATCAATTGGCCGATCCGAATATCCTGCTCGGTGCGTTGCACGCCGCGAGCAATCGCCGATTCGCCCGCCAGGATTGCGTCTGCATAGCGCCACGGATCAACGATATTTTGCGCGAAACCACGCTTTGTATCGCTTATTGCCGATGCACCCAAACCAATCAGAGCGTCATAATTGTCGTCGGTATATCCTTGGAAGTTTCGCCTCAATGTTCCTGCCCGCACAGCCGCTGACAGCCCATCGGAGTGTTGTGCAAAATGATCCATGCCGACTGGTTGATAGCCCGAGCTCGTAAGCACGGAGCTCGCTGCCTGCATTTGCGCAAATCGCTGCTCAGAATCAGGCAAACGGTCTTCGGGGATGGCCTTTTGATGCTTCTTAAACCACGGGACGTGGGCATAACCGAAAACCGCAAGACGGTCGGGCTGCAGCTCCGCGACCCGACGGGCCGTGTGGCGAACCCGTTCGACGGTTTGCGCGGGCAGGCCATACATTATGTCCATATTGATGGCGTTGATGCCGGCGGCGCGCAAATTGTGAACGGCGGCACTGACGGTCTGCTGGGGCTGAATTCGATGGATTAATCGCTGCACTTCGTCCGAGAGATCCTGCACACCGAGACTGGCCCGGTTCACACCACATCGGGCCATCGACTCCGCCAGCGCCGGGGTGAGGCCACGGGGATCCAATTCTACAGAGATCTGGGCGGTGCTGGAGATGTTGAACTGGTCGCGCAATCGTCCCATCAGCGCGGCAAATCTCTCCGGCGATAGCATGTCCGGTGATCCACCCCCGAAATGGATGCTCTGAACATTTCCCGCCACCGGACTTGTGGCGGCTTTACGATCAATTTCCAGATGCAAGGCCTCTAGATAGCGGGCGATCCGAGAGTCTTTATTGGGAATTGTCGTATTACATCCGCAATACCAGCACATCGCGCGGCAAAACGGGATGTGCACGTAAAGAGATAATGAGGGAGAGCTCGGTAGGGTTTCGAGCCAATTAGCCCAATCAGGATCCCCGACGCCATCGTGAAATTTCGTCGCCGGCGGGTAGGACGTATAACGCGGCACGTTTTCCCGGGCGTAGCGCGGAAGAAAGCAGGGCGAGACGGGGGTCATATCATTCATAAGACGACCGTTCCTTTCGAATGAGCGGGGCCGTCAGCTTGGCTTTCTGGGACGATGTTTGAGTCAACCGACCCATAATCATTTTTCGAACCGGGCTGAGAGAACGCCCGGTATCGAACAGGGCTTTGCGTAAAAGATTGGAGACGGTGTCTTCGCGCCCGTAAAGCTCGGCCAAGGCGTTGGTTCCAAAATAAAGCGGGCCGGAAAGAGCGCGATGTTGGCGTTCATATTTTTGCAAGCCTCGCATCGCGGCGATCGGGCGCCCGGCTCGACAAGCGTCGCGAATTGTCTTGCTTAGCGATTGGGTGCTTTGAACACCCAGATTGAAACCGTGGGCTGTCACGGGATGCATGCCCACGGCAGCATCGCCGACAAGCGCAAATCCTTGGTCGACAAATCGATTGGCATAGGTCGCAACCAACGGATAGCTATAACGCCGGGACAGCGGTTTCATCTTTCCAAACCGCTGGTCTAATCTGCGTGCGGCATGTTGGGCGTACGCCTCTTTATCCATCGCCATGTGTCGGGCGGCTTCGTCGGGCGTGTACGTCATGACCAGTGAGGCTTCGCCGTCATTGAGCGGCAAAACAGCAATCGCTCCTCCGGGGACGAAACACTCCCAGGCAATCTGATGATGTGGACGCTCAAATGCCATGCGAGAGACAATCATTGTGCGCCCGAAATCATGCATGGACGCCGATATACCAACGGTGCGGCGTGCGAAGGAAAACCGCGTATCCGCGGCTATCAGCAAGTCGCTCCGCAGCGTCTCGCCTGAGGCCAGTGTTACCGAGGCACCGCGGGGACCGGTGTCGATTTTGGTGACTTCAGCTTCGCATAGCAGTGTGACATCACTGCTTGCCGCTAACTCTTGATGCAGGCTTTTTCGAATGGCCTGGTTGGAGACTAGATAGCCCAGCTTGTCGGCACCGACTGCATTGGCATCGAAATGCAGGCACGCATCTGACCTACCGTTGATAACCTTCGCTGAGCGCAAGACCGACTTGTCGCTATCCCCAATCCTTGGCCAGGCCCCCAAATCATCCAAAATTTCAATGGACCGATGTGACAAGGCGATTTCCCGCCCATCGAAATCCGGGTCCGTGATCGCGCTTTCTGCCAGCTTTTCGATCACCGTAACCCGCAAACCTGTGCCGCGAAGACCAAGCGCCATCGACAACCCGGCCGGGCCAGCACCGATGATGATGACATCCTGTCGGTCCTGCGACGCGGGCCGATCAGTCCTGGCGGTTTTGGGAGAGGTCACGAGCCATTCCTTATCCACAATTTCATTCCGGTATTTTACGAAATTGGAGCAAGGAGCCTATGTGCCCGAATAGCGCAGCTTCAATTTGTCGCGGCGATGGCGGCAAATCCGGGATCGCTGTGACGATCTGTCGTGTCGCTGACAGTTGGATCCACGCTTAAGGAGAAGTGCGCGATGAACACACTGGAAAGCTGAGATTATGAAACCTTTTGCCAGCGACGCTTTTTTTCTGGGTCCCAAATCAGAGAATGCCGCCTGGGTTCGAGCGGAATTTCAAGCGATCCTCGATCATTGGTTTGACTGGCGGCGCTCTCTGTTCATGGACGACCCATCACCGCTTAGCCCCGAGCGTCGTCTGTCGGTGGATTTTTTGAAGGAGCGCGAACAACTGGCGCAGCAATTGAGATCCTTGCGGGAAATGCTGTGTTCGGAAGTGCCCAAATATACACCTCGATATAACGGCCACATGGTCTCGGAACTCTCTCTGCCCGCCCTGTTCGGGCATTTTGCGACATTGCTGCACAATCCCAACAACACCTCTAAAGAGGCCGCGCGCGTTGGCGCGCAGATGGAGGTCGAGGCGATCGCTATGCTGGCCGAGATGGTCGGGTTCGATCCGGGACAAGCCCAGGGGCATTTCACCGGTGGTGGCACGATCGCTAATTTTGAGGCCGTCTGGCGTGCGCGTTACCGGCTCGACCACTTGCTCGCTCTGGCGCTGTACAAAGCGGAAAATGGTGGCGACCGCTTTGACGCTTTCGAAACCGCTCATATGGGATGGGACGCATATAATCGCGAGAGCGACGGGCTAGACGTTGATGCGATGCGCGCTTGCAGCGGTGTCCTTGGCAATCCGTTTGAGTATGCCGAACGAATGACCGCAGCGACAGGGCGGCCCTGGCGCGGTCCTGTCCTGCTGACACCCGGCAATAAACACTTCTCCTGGAAGAAAGCAACCAACGTCTTTGGCATGGGCGAAGAGGCGTTCTGGACCTCGCCGTTGGACAATCAGGGACGTCTGGATCCTGACGGCTTGCAAGATCAGATTGACCGGGCCCGAGAGGCGGGACGGCCGGTCCTCGCCGTGGTGTCCGTGGCCGGAACAACTGAGGCCGGCGAGATTGATTCCGTCGACCGCGTTCACAGTCTTCTGGAAAAGGAGCGCAGTGGCGGCATCGATATCTGGCATCATGTAGACGCGGCCTATGGCGGGTTTTTCTGCACTATGTTGGGCGGAGAGAGTGAAACGGCTCTGTCTCCAGGCAGTCGAGCGGCCTTGCGCGCGATCCGGACGGCGGATTCGGTGACGCTGGATCCACACAAGCTGGGCTATGTGCCGTATGCCTGCGGCGCCTTCCTGACCCGCGACACACAGGCCTATGTCTCGTCTTCATTTCAAGCGCTGTATATCGATCGCGCGATCAGCAATGACAAATGGGCGTGCACGCTGGAAGGCTCTCGCAGTGCGGCCGGGGCGGCAGCGACGTGGTTGACCGGGAAAACCATGGGCTACGGTCCAGAACGTTTCGGTCAGATGCTGGCAGGCACGATCGAGATACGGGCTAAAATTCAATCTGTTCTGGAAACCGAGATCGACGGTGTGAACTGCATTCCTGCGGACACCAATATCCTTTGTTTTCACCTGGCGGTTGCCGGAGAAGCGCTTAGTGCTGCAAACGCGCGGACCAAATCCGTCTTTGCAAAATTCCAACAGGATCCCAACTTTTCGATCTCACAAACCATCCTGACCGATGAAAGTTATCCGGCGCTGATTGAGTCGCATGTCGCTAAATATAATGGGGTGAAAGATTGTGATCAGCTGGTGCTTTTGCGCTGCGTCTTCATGAATCCATTCTGGAGCAATGACGCGGTAAGGGCTGCCCTGATCCCGGAATTTGTTGCAAGTCTCCGAAATCATTTAAATTGATAAATGTCAAGCCTTGATCGCGGCGGTATGTTGCCGCGCGTCACGGCGTCGCAATTCCCCCCAACGTAAACACCTATACAACATATCGTGTTCGGATCACCACCAAACACTATATGTTGATGACTTGCTTGAGGAGAAGCAGATGCCTGATGGTTCCCAAACGCTCGAAATGGACCGTGTTGCGACACAGAAAACGACGCCGATTGCCCCGGTCACCATCGATGTTGAGCATGCGATAGACGAATATCTTGGCAAGCTCGACTGGCGCGTGAAGGCGAATGCAAACCAGGGCTATTCCCTTGGCGGGCTAATCCTCAATACGTCGGGCAAGGTGACGGCAAATTATTGGCTCTCCCATGTTTATTCGGCGGCGATTGGCCTGGCGCATCGCGAGGGCGATCTGCACATCCACGATTTGGACATGCTGGCCGGCTATTGCGCCGGCTGGTCGCTGCGACAGCTGCTCAATGAAGGTTTTAATGGCGTGCCTGGAAAGATCGAAGCCGCTCCGCCGAAACATTTCACCAGTGCCCTGGGCCAGGTCGTCAACTTCCTCGGCGCGCTCCAAAACGAATGGGCGGGCGCGCAGGCCTTTTCATCCTTTGATACCTATTTGGCACCCTTCCTCAAACAGGATTCTTTGACTGATGATGTGCTGGTCCAGGCAATGCAGGAATTTGTCTTCAACCTGAATGTCCCCTCTCGTTGGGGCACCCAGACGCCTTTCACCAATCTGACGTTTGACTGGGTGTGCCCGGAGGACATTGCCGGCGACACGCCTTTGATTGGAGGCGAGGAGGTCGACTTTACCTATGCCGATTGCCAGGCCGAGATGGATCGGATTAATCGTGCCTTCATCGAAGTGATGACACGCGGTGATGCGAAGGGCCGTGTGTTCACCTTCCCTATCCCGACCTACAACATCACCAAGGATTTTCCCTGGGAGTCGGAGAATGCCACCCTACTCTTCGATATGACGGCCAAATATGGGCTGCCGTATTTTCAGAATTTCATCAATTCCGAGCTCGAACCCAATCAGATCCGCTCTATGTGCTGCCGCCTACAGCTGGACCTGCGAGAGCTGCTCAAGCGCGGCAATGGCTTGTTTGGTTCGGCGGAGCAAACCGGTTCGCTGGGTGTGGTGACGATCAATTGCGCCCGCCTGGGTCATCGATTTGCTGGCGATGAGGCGGCGCTGCTGGCCGAGCTGGATCGTCTAATTCTGCTGGCCCGGGACAGTCTGGAGATCAAGCGAGCGCTGATCCAGCGCCTGATGGATCAGGGGCTCTATCCCTATACCAAGCGCTATCTGGGCACTTTGCGAAACCATTTTTCGACGCTGGGCGTGAATGGCGTGAATGAAATGATCCGCAATTTCACTGGTGACGCGGACAACATCACGACGCCGGCCGGCGAAGCGATGGCGACACGCCTGCTCGATCATGTGCGCGCCCGCATGCTGGAATTCCAGGACCAGACCGGCCACATGTATAATCTGGAGGCGACTCCGGCGGAGGGCACCACCTATCGGTTTGCCAAGGAAGATAAAAAGCGCTTCCCAGATATCCTGCAGGCTGGGTGCGAGGAGGCTCCGTATTACACAAATTCCTCCCAGCTGCCGGTCGGCTTTACCAGCGATCCCTTCGAGGCGCTGGAGCGGCAGGACAAGCTGCAAACTAAATATACCGGTGGCACGGTCCTGCACCTCTATATGAATGAGCGTGTCTCAAGCGCGAAGGCTTGCGCTGATCTGGTGCGCCGGTCTCTCACCCGATTTGAGCTGCCCTATATCACCATCACACCCACATTCTCGATCTGCCCCAAGCATGGCTATCTCGCCGGGGAGCATCATCACTGTCCGACCTGTGATGATGAGGCGAAGACCGCTGGCACCTTTGATCAAGTTAGGCGTCAGCCCTGTGAGGTATGGACGCGTGTTATGGGCTATCATCGCCCGGTCTCAGCCTTTAACCCGGGCAAGCAATCGGAGCATTTCGAACGTCAGCACTTTTTGGAGGATAAGGCCCGCAATGTCGCGGCCTGAACCGGACATATCCCTGCGAGTAGGAGGCTTTGAACCCTTCAGCTCGCTGGACTATCCCGGTCACCTGGCTGCGGTGATTTTTTGTCAGGGTTGCCCGTTGCGATGTCAGTATTGTCACAACAAAGATTTGCTTTCGGTGCAGCGGGAAGGCTTGGTCAGCTGGCACGCGATTGCGACCCATTTACACACGCGTAGAGGTTTGTTGGATGGTGTGGTGTTTTCCGGTGGCGAACCGCTGATGCAATCTGCCGTCACTGACGCCATCAATGAGGTGCGTCGTCTGGGTTATTCCATCGCTCTTCATACCGCTGGATGCACGCCTCGTCGGCTCGAAGGCGTGCTCGATCAACTTGATTGGGTGGGCCTGGATATCAAGGCACTCCCGGATGAATATGGCCCGCTGACCGGCATCTCTGCTGCAGGTAACAAAGCCTGGAAATCACTTGAGCTCATGATTGAATCCGGGATCGAACACGAAGTTCGCACGACCATTTGGCCGTCACTGCTTGATCCGAACCGATTGCTTACGATCGCACGAAAATTAAGCGATACAGGCGCGCGCCGCTGGGTACTGCAGGAAGCGCGCGATCCCGTGACACGTCTACCGGTGGACGCGGCGGCTATCCGCGATACCGCATTGCATGCGGAGCTGGCTGCAAAATTCGAAACCTTTGAAGTCCGGCGCGCGGCATAGGATACCGGATTTAATAACATTATTTCCGGTAGCTAACTAAATCGTCCTCGCTCAAAATCTCGCACCCAACCTCTGTCGCATCTGACCGATACACAGCGATAAGGCCGGCCGCAAAGAAAGCCGAACATCCGATGGCCGGTCGGACACTATTGCTCCGTTTGTACGCAAACAGGGTTGGAGTATTCAGAGAAAAAATCGCCGCGATATGCCCGTAATCGATAGCAATAAGCGGTATTGGGTGTCAGGCCATCATCACCATCGCTACGCCATCCCGTGCCCTCAACCCGACTTGTCACACGCTCTTCAACATTGAAGACGTGTTGCCAATTATAATTGATACCGCCACGCTCCGCTGACGGCATCCCACGCTCCACCGAAATGCCATGTTCAAAGGCGGCATTATCCATCCAGATCAAGGCCAGCGATGTGCGTTGAAGGTCGCGTACTCTTAGTTCTGATGGTGGAGCAAGTCGGCCACGTCTGGCGCGTACAATTTCGTTTCGGCGGGCCTCTTCACTCGCGCGTTGGGACGCCCTTGCTTCGTTGCGCAGCGCACGTGCTGATTCCGATGACAAGCGCGTACCACGATTATTGGGTGCAACGATATTGTTTGGGGCCACAATGTCGTTTTCGCCTATTGATGATTGATTGCTGCTCCCGTCGGTGATCCGCTCGATTGCGATCGGTGAGCCCCGGCGAGCGGGCACAACCTCATTGCCGCGGCGACCGGCCCGAGCGGGGGTAGTGTCCGACGGCGCCATAGTGGTGCTGGACGGCTGCATCTCCTGCCTCCATCCAAACTCATCATCTTCGAGTTGGCTCCAATCGCAACTGCAATTACGAAAGCCCGGCGTACAAGTCATATCCGGTACACTCGTCCCATCCTCCGGCAGAGTCTTGGTTGCGCAAACACCGCTATCATGCAGGCTCATGCAATCGTCAAAACCCACGCAAGAGCATGAAGGCGATTGTCCGGGGTTGTTTGTGCATGTGTAGTCAAGGGCACCACTTCCGCCGCCAATAGGCGTGCCTCCCGTGCTTGCCTGCAACGCATAGCTTTGGCCAAAACTCATGAGGAACGCCCAACTAATTACAAAAACTAGAAGCTTCATTGGAGTTCTCCATTGGCTTTGAATCTGGCTAGCCGGGAAATTTCGGTGACGCGGTCGAACCTCCCGACGTGGGAAAATAGGCTGTATTTTCAATAGCCTCTGCGCTCTTCACAAACCTAACTCTTTGTCGCTCGACAAAATTTTGATCGCGCGCATTGTAGGACGATCCCTCGCCCTTTTGCCAACATTTATTCGAATTCATTGATTCCAGGAAATAATCTTTTACGAAATCTGATTTCGTATTGCCTACCCACCGGTGTGGGCCATGCTCCGAGAGACAGGGTCGCCGACCTCGCCCGGGCGCGTGAAGTCGTGGCGCGCCGGTTTGGTGGCCATGGCCTGGTCGATCAAGCCATCGACCGCATCCATGCCTCCCGTGCGAAAGGCGTTGCGCAGGTCAAGCTTGCCATTGCGACCCAGGCAGGAGAATAGCTCGCCAGCGCAGGAGACGCGTATGCGATTGCAGCCGGCGCAGAAGTTATTGGTCAGTGGCGATATAAATCCGAGGCGACCGCCGGTCTCCTTCACGCTGACATAGCGGGCAGGACCGCCGGTTGAACCGATCTGATCCGTCAGCGTCCATTGCTGTTCCAATCGCTCACGAACTTCGGTCAGGGGCAGGAATTGGGTATTCCGGGAGGCGTCGACCTCGCCCATAGGCATGACCTCGATCAGAGTCAGATCCATGGCGCGACCGTGGGCCCATTCGATCAGTTGTGGCAGTTCCCCCTCATTGTCGCCCTTAAGGGCAACCGCATTGATCTTCACATTCAACCCTGCGGTCTGGGCTGCATCAATACCGCGGAGGGCGGATTCCAGTGTGCCGCGCCGGGTCAGCGCCGCGTAGCGGGCCGGATCCAAGGTATCGAGGGAGACATTGATCCGTTTGATGCCCGCCTTCGCCAGGCGGCCTGCGTAACGCGGAAGCATGTTGGCATTGGTGGTCAGGCAGAGCTCTTCCAGGCCGGCCACACCGATCCGGGCGCCGAGATTATCGATCAGGGACAAAACATCCCGCCGGACCAGCGGCTCACCACCCGTCAGCCGAATTTTTGTCACGCCGCGCCGGATAAAGGCGTCACAGATCGTGGTCAATTCTTCCAAACTCAGCAAATCGGCCTTGGGCAAAAATTTCGGCCGTGCCTTCATGCAATAGACACAGCGCAGATCACATCGATCGGTCACCGACAATCGTAAATAATTGATCGTGCGACCATAATTGTCGACCATAGGTCGAGTAGCAAAGTCTGATTGTGGCAGGTCCACGACATGATCCTGTCTTGAAGGAATAGCTATTCCTTTTGACAAACATCAAAATTTTCGAGAAAGCCAAGTGACGAGACGTCGCAGGTTGATTTGTCGCATGGGAAGCTGATCAGCTCGTCATATCGTCGATCAACGGGTCGGGTTTGCAATATGCGACAAGGACGGCGCGATCGGTGATTTCTATGCGAGGGCCGCTGACGAGGATGCCGTAGGATTGCAGAGCGCTGAAGGCACGGGAGAGGTTTTCCGGGGTCATGCCGAGCATTGAGGCAAGGACACGTTTGCCGACGGGCAACTCGACCATGTCGGCGCCGTCTGACTTGTCCTGCAGACGGATGATATAATTTCCGACCCGTTCAACGGCGGTGCGCAATTTGAGATTTTTGGTCGCCTTGACGACGGAGCGATAGCAAGTTGCCAATTCGTCGACGATAGCACGGGAAAACCCGGGATCGATATCCAGAACCCGGCGCACATCTTCGGACGGAATGAGCAGGACGCGGCTCGCTTTTATGGTGCGACCCGACATGAGATAGCAGGCGGATTTTATTGTCGCTGCGAGCAGGAATGTGGAGACCGGCGTAATCATCGCCATTGTGGTCTCGCGATCATTGCCGGTCGAATACAATTCGACCCGACCCTCCAGGACGATGTAGAGAAAATCGGCGAGATCGCCCTCATTGATCAATTCGACCTGCGCCGGGAAGCGTTGGAGATAGGCGCCCGTTACCAACGAATCGAAGTTTTCCTGCGCCATTGTCGCAAAGAGCGGCAAGGAACGGATTTGATCTATATCAACTGATTGCACGTTATCTCCCGGGGTTGATCCCGATTTACGGCTTCGCTTGATCCAGATCAAGCGCAAAACACCTCACAATCAATTCAAACAAAGACCCACATCAACTGGAGCTCTAATCTAAAACAATCAACACCTTACCAGTGCGCTTGTTTGTCGCGCAGCCCCTTTTCAAGTTGAGAATGTGACACATGCGGATCTATACAGAAGCTATATTTCCACTGCGCCAATCGGGCGAAACATGGGGGGTCGAGCGATATGCACGCGCTAGACGGAGTGACACGCGGTCAACAAAATCAGGCTCTGGGAATGTCCACGCTGGCATTCACAGTCTGCTTCGCGGTCTGGACGATTTTTTCAATTATCGGTGTCCAGATCAAACAGGAACTGGGGCTGTCTGAGACCCAATTTGGTCTCCTTGTCGCAACGCCGGTTTTGACCGGTTCCATCAGTCGCATCTTCCTCGGAGTGATCTCGGAGCAATATGGCGGCCGGATCATGTTTCCGATCCAGATGGTCACCACGGCACTGGCAACCTTCCTGCTCTCCATGGCTGACAGTTATGAGCTCTTCCTGCTCGCTGCTCTGGGCGTTGGCCTGGCCGGCGGCTCTTTCATCATTGGCATCGCCTACGTTTCTCGCTGGTACGAGTCGAAGGATCAGGGCACCGCACTTGGCATTTTTGGTGCCGGCAATCTGGGGGCAGCGGTTACCAACTTTGGTGCACCCTTCCTGGTCGTCGCCTATGGCTGGCAGCAAACCGCGCAAATTTATGCCGTTGCGCTGCTGGTAATGGCGGCCCTGTTTTGGATCTTCACGAAGAACGACCCGGTACTCGCACAACAAAAGAGTAGCGGCGAAAAGCCGAAATCTGCCCTGATGCAACTTGAGCCTCTCAAGGATCCACAGGTCTGGCGATTTGCTGTCTACTACTTCTTTGTATTTGGTGCCTTTGTCGCGCTCGCTTCCTGGTTGCCGCGCTACTATGTCGGCGCCTACGGCCTATCCCTCCAGACCGCCGGCATGCTCGCAGCAGCCTACTCTCTTCCGGCATCTATCTTCCGGGCCCTAGGCGGCTGGATGTCCGACAAATGGGGTGCCCGGTTTGTGATGTACCTGACCTTCGTGGTCTCACTGATTTGCCTCTTCATCCTGAGCTATCCTGAAACCGCCTACACGGTGGCGGGCATTAATGGCCCAATCGAGTTCAGCTTCGCTATCCAGGTACCCGTGTTTGCCTTTCTGACAGTTGCCCTTGGCTTCGTGATGTCCCTCGGCAAGGCCGCTGTCTACAAACATATCCCGGTCTATTACCCGCACCATGTGGGGTCTGTCGGTGGGCTCGTCGGCATGATCGGCGGGCTTGGTGGCTTCGTCCTGCCGATCTCCTTCGGCATCATGAACGACCTGACCGGCGTCTGGACCAGCTGCTTCATGCTGATGTTCGTCATCGTGCTGATTTCCACGCTTTGGATGCACGTTGCCATCCGCCGGATGGAACGCCGCAAATACCCACAACTCGCCGAAGAAAGACATCTCAGCGATGTGCCAGACGCGCCTGTCCCCGCGTCCGCCACTCGCTGAACCAGGCCGGGCATCATCTGCATTCACCTCTCCCCGGAGTTTGCAGATTGGTGCCCGACCGCCCCGCCTGACGGCCTGCATACACACAATCCGACTTTCTCGGACCCGCCATTTCAGAAGACAGAATTTTAGGACCAAGGAGCCTTTTCATGGGCAAGGATCTCAAAAACTGGAACCCGGAGGATGCCACACAGTGGAACTCCACCGGCCAGGCTATCGCCAATCGAAATCTCTGGATTTCCATACCGGCGCTTTTGTGCGGCTTCGCCGTCTGGCTTTATTGGGGCATCATCACCGTTCAGATGCTCAATCTGGGTTTCGACTTTGAGCGCGGTGATCTGTTTACCCTCGCATCCATCGCCGGCCTAACCGGTGCAACGCTCCGTATTCCATCGACCTTCTTTATTCGTATGGCCGGCGGTCGAAACACGATTTTCCTGACCACATTGCTGCTGATTATCCCGGCGGCCGGAACCGGCTTTCTGCTCCAAAATCCCGACACGCCACTCTGGCAGTTCCAGATCATGGCGCTGCTCTCCGGATTTGGCGGCGGTAATTTCGCCAGCTCCATGTCCAACATCTCCTTCTTCTTCCCCAAGAAGGTGCAGGGCTATTCTCTGGGCATGAATGCGGGTTTGGGTAATTTTGGTGTCACCACCATGCAAATCCTCATCCCTCTGGTGATGACCGCCGGTATCTTTGGCGGCACGCCGATGATCCTCGAAAACATGTCCGGCACACTGATCGGCAGGATCCCTGCTGGCACCGAGACCTTCCTGCACAATGCCGGGTTTGTCTGGGTGGTAATTCTGGTGCCGGTCGTGATCGCCACCTGGTTTGGTATGAACAATATCGTCGATGAGCATGTCTCACCGGATATTGGCTCTACCCCGGCCGCCTTTGGCAAAATCCTCGGCATGTTGGCGATTGGTTTGGTTACGGCGTCCGCCGGTTTGTGGCTGATGCTGCCAGAAAACGCCGGCGGTTCCGGCTGGAACGTCTCCAAATGGATCGCCCTTCCGCTGGTGATCGCAGCCACGGTATTTGCCCTAAAATTGATCCCCGGCGCAATCCGCAAAAGCCTGGATCACCAGTATAAAATCTTCAACAACAAGCACACCTGGGCGATGACCGTCATCTACACGATGACCTTTGGGTCCTTCATTGGTTTCGCGGCCGCCTTCGGCCTCGCGATCAAAGTGATCTTTGGCTATCAGCACATCATGGTCGACGGCGTCATGACGCACGATTTGGCCAACCCAAACGGCCCCAGCGCCCTGATGTTTGCCTGGACTGGCCCGTTCATCGGCGCTCTCATCCGACCAATTGGCGGCAAGATCGCCGATAAAATCGGTGGAGCCACCGTCACGCAGATCATCTCCGTGATTATGGTCGCTGCCGCCCTGGGCGTCGCCTACTTCATGAAGGAAGCCTACGCCTCCGCGACACCGGAGCAGTATTTCACGCCCTTCTTAATCCTGTTCCTGATCCTGTTTGCTGCCACTGGCATCGGCAATGGCTCCACATTCCGAACCATCGCGATGGTGTTTGACAAGGAACAGGCCGGACCGGTTCTGGGCTGGACCTCCGCGGTTGCCGCCTACGGCGCCTTCATCATCCCGAAGGTGTTCGGCGAACAGATCAATGCCACGACGCCCGAATACGCGCTCTACGGCTTCGCCGCCTTCTACACCGTCTGCATCGTCATCAATTGGTGGTTCTACCTGCGCCCCGGCGCAGACGTGAAGAACCCATAGGAAATCGATATGAGCCATCTCCTGGACAGACTGACATTCTTCACACGCCCCACTGAAGCCTTCTCTGAGGGTCACGGTGTGACCACCACTGAGGGTCGGGGTTGGGAAGATTCCTACAGAAAACGCTGGCAGCACGACAAGGTTGTTCGCTCCACGCACGGGGTGAATTGCACCGGATCGTGCAGCTGGAAGATCTATGTGAAGGGTGGCCTCGTCACCTGGGAGACCCAACAGACTGACTATCCTAGAACCCGGCCCGACCTGCCCAATCACGAGCCTCGTGGTTGCCAGCGGGGTGCCAGCTATTCCTGGTACATGTATTCAGGCAATCGACTGAAATACCCGCTGATCCGCTCACGTCTGCTCAAGGCGTGGCGGGCGGCGCGCAAGACGCTGTCCCCGATGGCCGCCTGGCGTTCGATCCAGCAAAATGACGAGACCCGCAATTCCTACATCTCCAAGCGCGGTGCCGGCGGCATGGTCCGTGGCGATTGGGACGAGATGAATGAAATCATCGCGGCCTCCAATGCCTATACCGCCAAGACGTATGGTCCAGACCGCGTGTTTGGTTTCTCACCGATCCCGGCCATGTCCATGGTCTCCTACGCGGCCGGCTCCCGCTATCTCTCATTGCTCGGCGGCGTCTGCATGTCGTTTTATGACTGGTATTGCGATCTACCGCCGGCCAGCCCGATGACATGGGGCGAGCAAACTGATGTGCCTGAAAGCGCCGATTGGTATAATGCCGGCTATCTGCTGATCTGGGGCTCGAATGTGCCGCAAACCCGCACACCGGACGCCCATTTCTACACCGAGGCCCGCTATAAGGGCACAAAAAGCGCCGTCATCTGCCCGGATTACTCCGAGGCGTCCAAATTTGGTGATGTTTGGCTCAATCCAAAACAGGGTACGGATGCGGCGCTTGCCATGGCCTTTGGTCATGTGGTGTTGCGCGAATTCCATCTCGACCGACAGGCCGAGTATTTCGAACAATACGCGCGCGAAAACTCCGACATGCCCAATCTTGTGCGGCTTGAAAAGAAAGACGGACGCTGGGTACCCGGACGCTTGCTGCGCGCCTCAGATTTCAAAGGGGATCTGGGCCAGGACAATAATCCCGAATGGAAAACGGTCGCCTATGATCGAAAAAGCAAATCCATTGTCACGCCAAATGGGTCGGTTGGCTTCCGTTGGGGCGAGAAGGGCAAGTGGAATATTGAACAGAAGGACGGCAAGGGCGAGGACATCGACCTAGAGCTGACCTTCATCCTGGACGACGACCATGACGATGTTGTCGAGGTGGGCTTTCCGTATTTTGCCAATAAGGGTCATGACGCCTTCGGCGGCACCGATCATCCGGACGTGCTCGACCATCAAATTCCGGTCAAAAAGCTTCAGCTTGAAGATGGTGAGGCGATGGTCGCCACCGTATTCGATCTGTTCTGCGCCAATTATGGTCTCGACCGTGGATTGGGCGGCGAGTTTGTCGCCACCAGCTATGACGACATGGTGCCCTACACGCCCGCCTGGGCAGAAGCTATTACGGGCGTTTCACGTGACAAAATCATCGCGGTCGCCCGCGAATTTGCCGAAACCGCCGAGAAAACCAATGGCCGGTCCATGGTCATCGTCGGCGCGGCGATGAACCACTGGTACCACATGGACATGAACTATCGTGGCATCATCAATTTGTTGGTGATGTGTGGTTGTGTCGGTCAGTCCGGTGGTGGCTGGGCTCACTATGTGGGTCAGGAAAAACTTCGCCCGCAAACCGGCTGGCAACCACTCGCCTTCGCCCTCGACTGGGCTCGTCCACCGCGCCACCAGAACTCAACGTCTTGCTGGTATGCCCACACCGATCAGTGGCGCTATGAGACACTGGACGTGGATGAAATCTTGTCCCCAACCGCCCCAGAAGGCGATTGGAGCGGCTCGATGATCGACTATAATGTTCGAGCCGAGCGGATGGGCTGGTTGCCATCTGCCCCGCAGCTGAAAACCAATCCGCTGACCCTCACAAACGAGGCCAAAGCCGCCGGTGTCGAGCCGAAGGACTATATCGTCCAGCAGCTCAAATCGGGTGACCTGGAAATGTCCTGCGAGGATCCGGACAATCCCGCCAATTGGCCGCGCAATCTGTTTGTCTGGCGGTCCAATTTGCTGGGTTCTTCCGGCAAAGGGCACGAATATTTCCTCAAACACCTGGTTGGTGCCAGCCATGGTGTCCTGGGTGAAGAGATCGACGAGGACAAACGTCCTGACGATGTCAAATGGGTGCAGGAAGCCCCACGCGGCAAGCTCGACCTTCTGGTCACTATCGACTTCAGAATGTCGACCACATGTGTCTATTCCGACATCGTTCTGCCGACGGCGACCTGGTATGAGAAAGACGATCTCAACACCTCCGATATGCACCCCTTTATCCATCCGCTCACCGCGGCCGTCGACCCGTCCTGGGAAGCGCGCAGTGATTGGGAAATCTTCAAAGGTCTTGCAAAAAAACTGTCCGAGATCGCGCCGGAAGAACTTGGAAATGAGCAGGATGTGGTTCTGACACCCATCCTTCATGACACACCCGGTGAAATCGCCCAGGCCTTCGATGTGAAAGACTGGAAGAAGGGCGAAATTGAACCCATTCCGGGTCAAACCATGCCCAACATCACCGTCGTCGAACGCGATTATCCGAACCTCTACAAGAAGTTCACTTCGCTTGGCCCGTTGATGAGCAAAATTGGTAATGGCGGCAAGGGTATTGCCTGGAACACTGAGCACGAAGTGGCAGAGCTGGCAGCGCTCAACGGTGTGGTCCTCGAGGACGGCATTTCCAAGGGATTACCGAAAATCGAAACCGCCATCGATGCGGCCGAAACCCTGCTGATGTTGGCACCTGAAACCAATGGTCAGGTGGCGGTGAAGGCCTGGGGAGCGCTGGAAGCGTTTACAGGCCGCGGGCACAAGCATCTGGCCTTGCCCAAGGAAGACGAAAAAATTCGCTTCCATGACGTTGTAGCCCAGCCGCGCAAAATCATTTCTTCGCCGACCTGGTCTGGCATTGAGAGCGAGGAGGTTTGCTACAATGCCGGATACACCAATGTTCACGAGCGTATTCCGTGGAGAACCCTGACCGGACGCCAACAGCTCTATCAGGATCACAAATGGATGCTCGGCTTTGGCGAAGCGCTTTGTGTGTATCGCCCACCGATCGACACCCGCGCCGTCGGCCCGGTGATCGATTCCAAGAAAAACGGTGAAAAGCAGATCGTTCTCAATTTCATCACGCCGCACCAGAAATGGGGCATTCACTCTACCTATACCGACAATTTGCTGATGCTGACTTTGTCACGCGGTGGCCCGATTGTCTGGATGTCGGAGACCGACGCGGCAGAGGCCGGGCTGGAGGATAATGACTGGGTGGAAGCCTACAATGCCAACGGGGCTCTCGCTGCACGCGTTGTCGTCTCGCAGCGTATCCGCGAGGGCACGCTCTTCATGTATCACGCCCAGGAAAAGATCGTGAACGTGCCCGGATCGCAAATGACCGGTCAGCGCGGCGGTATCCACAATTCGGTGACCCGCGCCACGCTCAAACCAACCCACATGATCGGTGGCTATGCCCAGCAATCCTACGGTTTCAACTATTACGGCACCGTCGGATCCAATCGGGATGAATTCGTGATCGTACGCAAAATGAACAAGATCGACTGGCTCGAAGGGCCGGCGGCGGATGCACAGGAGACACTGGCATGAAGATCCGTGCACAGATCGGCAAAGTCCTGAATTTGGATAAGTGCATCGGGTGTCACACCTGCTCTGTCACTTGCAAAAACGTCTGGACCTCCCGCGAAGGCGTTGAATACGCCTGGTTCAACAATGTCGAGACCAAACCGGGCATTGGTTATCCCAAGGATTGGGAAAACCAGAAACGCTGGAATGGCGGCTGGACCCGGACATCCAATGGGTCGGTTCGTCCAAAGGCCGGCGGAAAGTGGCGCATGCTCGCCAAGATTTTCGCCAACCCGGACTTGCCGGAAATCGACGATTACTATGAGCCCTTCACCTTCGATTACGAGCACCTTCAACGGGCTGGCGAAAGCAAGGCTTTCCCAACCGCACGTCCACGGTCGCTGATCACTGGCGAACGCATGGAGAAAATCGAATGGGGTCCAAACTGGGAGGAGCTTCTCGGCGGCGAATTCTCCAAGCGCTCGAAGGACTATAATTTCGAGGGTGTGCAGGAAGAAATGTATGGTGAGTTTGAAAACACCTTCATGATGTATCTGCCACGCCTGTGTGAGCACTGCCTCAACCCAGCCTGTAATGCGGCCTGCCCGTCCGGTGCGATTTATAAGCGCGAGGAAGACGGCATTGTCCTGATTGACCAGGAAAAGTGTCGCGGCTGGCGCATGTGCGTCTCGGCCTGCCCCTACAAGAAGATCTATTTCAACTGGTCGAGCGGCAAGTCTGAAAAATGTACCTTCTGCTATCCGCGCATCGAGGCCGGCCAGCCCACCGTCTGCTCTGAAACCTGCGTCGGTCGCATCCGCTATCTCGGTGTGATGCTGTATGACGCGGACAAGATCGAAGAAGCGGCGTCGACGGCTGATGAGAAGGACCTGTATCAGGCCCAGCTCGACATGTTCCTCGACCCGAATGATCCTGAAGTCATCGCCCAGGCGCGCAAGGATGGCGTTCCGGAAGCATGGCTGGAAGCCGCCAAGAAATCGCCCGTCTATAAGATGGCGATGGACTGGAAGATCGCCTTCCCGTTGCACCCTGAATACCGCACGCTGCCGATGGTCTGGTATGTGCCGCCCCTGTCTCCGATCAGCTCTGCTGTCGAAGCCGGGTCTATCGCGGCCAAGGACGGAATGCCGGATGTTTCATCCTTGCGCATACCGGTTCGCTACCTCGCCAACATGCTCACAGCGGGCGACGAGGCCCCTGTGGTTAAAGGTCTCGAGCGCATGCTCGCGATGCGGGCCTATATGCGGTCCAAATCCGTTGATGGTGTGATCAATGAAGAGATCGCCACCAATGTCGGCATGACCAAGGACCTCATTGAGGAGATGTACCACATCATGGGCATCGCCAATTACGAGGACCGCTTTGTGGTTCCGACATCCCACCGTGAGTGGGCCGAAGATGCCTATGACATGAAGGGCGATTGTGGCTTCAGCTTTGGCAATGGCTGCTCCGATGGCTCAACCAAAGGCTCGTTGTTTGGAAAGCCGAAAAAAGGCTCGTCCATGAACCCGATGGAGAAAGCGTGATGTATCGCTCATTCAAAATTCTGGGCGCGCTGCTCAGCTATCCCGATGCTGCCATCCAGGAAGCTGCCCCCCACTTCAAGGCCATCATGGCCGAGGAGGGCATCATTCCCGAAGGCCAGCAGATGCGCTTGGGTCATCTGATCGACGAGCTCGCCACGCGCGACCTCTACGACCTGCAGGAACGCTATGTCGGCCTGTTTGATCGCTCCAGTGCGCTGTCGCTTCATCTGTTTGAACATGTTCACGGCGAGGGCCGGGACCGGGGCCAAGCGATGGTCGATCTCAAACAAATCTATGCCGATAATGGTCTGGAAATCAGCGCGAAGGAATTGCCGGACTTCTTGCCCCTCTTCCTGGAGTTTCTATCCACACTTCCACTGGAAGAGGCCCGTACCATGCTGGGCGAACCTCGCCATGTTCTCGAGGCGATCCGCGATCGGCTGCGTAAGCGCAAGACGATCTATGCATCGGTCTTCCGGGCTCTGGTTTCAGTTGCCGCTGACAATGCGGCGGCGGAAACAGGCGACATCCAGACAGCGGACAATGATCCCTCAGACCTGGAAGCCCTCGACAAAGCCTGGGCTGAAGATGCGATTGAGTTCGGCCCCGGCGAGCAGGGCTGTCCTGTTGCCGATGACATGGTCGCCCGACTGAAAGTCCCACCGGCCGACACACCGGCAGTCAACGCTATGGGAGAAAACGCATGAGCGAGTTTCTCAACACCGCGCTATTTGGGATCTACCCCTATATCGCCCTCTCCGTGCTCGCGATCGGTTCCATGATCCGATATGATCGCGAGCCGTATTCCTGGAAAGCTGGCTCCAGTCAGCTTTTACGCCGCAAGCAGTTGATGATTGGCTCTGTGCTGTTTCATCTCGGCGTATTGATGATCTTCGCCGGTCATTTCGTCGGCCTGCTCACACCTATTGCTGTGTTCGACGCGCTGGGTATTGAGCATTCCACCAAACAAATCCTCGCCGTTGTGGCGGGCGGCTTTGCCGGCGTGGCGGCCTTCATCGGTGCCACCCTGTTGGTCCATCGTCGCCTGTTTGATGCCCGTGTTCGGGCGGTATCCAGCTTTTCCGACAATGCCATCTTGCTGATGCTCTACGCACAGCTGGCTTTGGGTCTGGGATCGATTTTCGTGTCCATGGAACATCTGGACGGGCATGAAATGGTGAAGTTCATGGATTGGGCCCAGGGTATTTTCACCTTCAACCTGGCCGCTTCAAGCCACATCGCTGACGTTCACTGGATTTTCAAGGCCCACATATTCCTCGGCCTGACGATTTTCCTATTCTTCCCATTCACTCGCCTGGTGCACATGTTTAGCGCGCCCGTCCGTTATGTTTTCCGGAAGGGCTATCAAATTGTGCGCCGTCGTCCACTCCGAGGAGAAGGCAAATGAGCACACACACTCTCATATCTCCAAAGCCCGCTGCCGCGACCATCAAAGTCAATGGAGTGGTCATCACACCGGAGGCCGTCGCCGCGGAGGCACAGCACCACCCCTCAACGCGCCCGGAAGCCGCGTGGAAAGCGGCCGCTGAAGCATTGGCGATCAAAGAAGCCCTTCTGCAATCCGCTCGCCACCACAATGTCGAAATCGGTGCGGGTAAAAGCGAAGACGGCGTGGAAACGACTGAGGAGGACCAGCTCATCGAGTCCTATCTCGATAGCAAGGTGACCACACCGGAGCCGAGCGAAGAAGAATCTCGCCGCTATTATGAAAACAACCGAGCCAAGCTTCGCTCGCCCGACATTTTCGAACCGTCACATATCCTGCTCCAGGCGGACCCTGGAGATGAGCCGGCCTTTAACCGGGCTCGTAATGAGGCCGAAGCGTTGATCGAGCACTTGCAACGTCGACCCGGCAAGTTTGAGCGCATGGCGCGGGACCGGTCCGATTGCACCTCATCAACCGAGGGCGGACATCTTGGACAGGTCTCAACCGGCCAAACAACCCCCGCTTTTGAGAGCGCCATGCGCAATCTCAAACCGGGGCAATTGTCAGATCGACCGGTGGAAACTCCATACGGTTTTCACGTCTTGCGCCTCGACCAGTATCAGGCCGGCTCCATACCAGATTTCGAGCAGGCCCGCCCGCTCGTCGAAGAGTTCCTGCGCGATGCCTCCTGGCGCCGTGCGGTTGCCCAATTTGTTTCACTCGTGGTCGGTGAAGCGAAAATTGAGGGGGTCGAGCTGAGTGGTGCGACCACACCGCTCGTCCAGTAACGATCATCAATTTGCGAAATCCATGGGGGTTTCGATATCGAAAGGAAGAGTAAAATGAAACAGAGCGCGCACTTCAAGAAGGCCCTTTTGGCCGCGGCCTCTGGTTTGATAATGGCAGGTATCAGCACGCCGGCACTCGCGCAGGGGGATTTTCTCCTCAACATGCGCCTGCGGTCTGAAACCGTAGATCAGGAGGGTGTTGCCAATGAGGCCAATGCGGTCACATTGCGCACCCGTTTCGGTTTTCAATCCGAAGAATACAGCGACTTTCGCTTCCTGATAGAAGGCGAGAATATTACCCATTTGGTGGATGACTTTAATGACACCGTAAATGGGCTCGCCGGATACCCTGTTGTCGCGGATCCGGAATCCACTGAACTCAATCGCCTGCAACTGACCTATACGGGCTTTGAAGACACAACGATGATATTGGGCCGCCAGCGTATTATCATCGGTGACAGCCGCTATGTCGGGAATGTCGGCTTTCGTCAGAATGAGCAAACCTTTGATGCCCTACTCGTCCAGAATACAGGGATAGAGGATGTCACGCTGACCTATGCCTATGTCGATCGGGTGTTTCGTATTTTTGGTGATGATCATCCTTTCGGAGAACTCGACACGCAAACCCATATCGCCCGTGCGGATGTTGCGCTTGATGGCAGCACGCTGAGCGGCATGATGGTCCTCTCTGACATTCCGGGCTTGCCGGCTATCTCCACCTCAACCTGGGTGGTCAATTGGAGTGGTGCCTATCAGGAAGGTGGCGGTCCACGCCTTGGGTATATGGTGGAATATGCGCATCAGAGCGATTATGCGGACAATCCGTCCGACATGGATCTGGGCATGTTTCGGGCCGAAGCCAGCATCGCCCAGAATGGTCTGAGCGGCGCAATCGGCGTCCAATCCCTGCAAGGTGATGGTACACGCGGCTTCATCACACCGCTGGCGACCCTCCATAAATTCCAGGGCTGGGCCGACATGTTTCTGGCCACGCCGTCTGACGGCATCCGGGATCTTTATCTTCGCGGCGGATATCGCTTTGATGAGCCGCCTTTCGGCACAGGAATGAGCGCGATGGTCATCTACCACAATTTCGAAACCGAGAACGGTGGTAACGATCTGGGCTCTGAGATTGATGCTGTGTTCAATGTCCAACTCAACGAACAGGTCGGTCTGCAAGCCAAGGCCGCCTTCTATGATGGGCCAAGCTCAAACGATCGCGATAAAATCTGGTTTGCGATCACCTACAGCCGCTAACCCAAAGCGCGATACAAAATCGGACCGGTTCGGGGATGGCTCTGCACACACGATGCAGGCCCATCGCCGGACCCGGTTTGCTTCAATCGCACAGATGCCGCTGGCCTCAATCTCGTCCGAACGAGACAAATCACGATAGCGATTGCCTATCGATTGTTCACGAACACTTGAAGACTTGGCATTTGACCTAAGCCTCCAGATCAACACACTAAATTTTTTGATTGTTTGGGCACCATCATCATGAAATTTTTCTGGATTCCAATCTTGGCAACTTCCTTGTTTGCAAGCGCCGCTCTTGCCGCGACCCAGGACGCTGGACGCGTCGAGTTTGAAGAACCGCATAGTGTTTTGGCCTTTTCAATCCGAACGGAGAGCGTCCACGCCGCGGTGCATGGTGTCGGAGAGCTTCGGGCCGGCCGAGTAGCTGCCATTGAGGCATGCGAGGCCGAGGCTGGAAGTCAATGCATTATGGCTATGGCCTATCCAACCTGTGGCGCGATGGCAGAACTTCAATTGGGCCGCCCATTGGGAAACCCGGTTGGTTGGGCGCCGAGCGCTGCACGTGAGTCGATTGATCTGCGCACGGCGATGGATAACGCATTGGCGCAATGTGACACCCAATCTCGCGATATCGCCCGTCGTCGTTTTCAAGATGACCCTGCACTGATGCAACGCGTGGAAACCGCGCGGTGCTCGATCGTATATTATCACTGCAAAGACTGGGACAATTGAGCGAGGCCAAGGGAGCAAGCGCCGTCATCGAGGCGCATGACACCCGGAAAACCTCACATTCTCCGTCACACTGCAAAGCGATGCCGCAAACACCGGACGTCAAGCCAACCCGCTGGCGGATCTTGCCGATGCATTTCTCGATACGGCCAAGCCTTGGGGCAGCGCATTGAGACGGCGGGGCATTTGAGCTGTTGACCACGCCAGGCTCTTGTTTGTCACAGCAACGAACTTTTATGACCGATACTGTATCTATTCCCATGCCCAGCCAAATGGGGCGGAATTGATATCAAGGTCCCTGCATTGCAAGCCACGCCGCCCATCGATGAAGACGTCCCGGAGCAAAACGGAATTTCATCCGCACTCAACGCTCTGATGCCAACTTCGCTCGGGGGCCGGATGGCCCTGGCCGCCAGCGTTGTCGCCGCCACGCTGGTAATCATGTGTATTTTCCTGATTTCGCACTTTGTCGATTCGACTGTTTCTCGACTAACAACACGGGAATTGACAGAGATGGCGCGTGCCGAAGGTCAACGCGTGGAAACACAAATTTCCGACGCCATGCAAACGGCCGCTACTCTGGATTCGAGCATCGAAGCCTTGATCCGGTCGGGAGAACCCGACCGCGCAGAGGTCGCGGAGATGTTGTTTCAAATTGTCACGAATGAGCCTGTTCTGGCGGGCGCGTGGTTCGGATCCAGGCCGGATACCTTCGACGGCCGCGATGCCATTGTCGAGCGGGACGGATGGCTGGCTCATCCCGAAACCGGTCATTTCCGCCCCTATGTATATAATTTCGGAAATGGAGCCCAACGACACCATCTCAGTTTTGCCGACGCGGAGGGCGCGCAATCGGACTATTACCGCATTCCGCTCACGACCGGCCTTCCCTATCTCACCAATCCTGTGCCCTACGTGATTCAGGAGCAATCCGTCCTTCTTCTATCGGCGACCTATCCTGTCGAACACGATGGTGAAGCGATTGGTGTCGTCGGTGTTGATATCGACCTGACAGCTCTCTCGGACCGATTTGCCAACATCCAACCGTATGGTGATGGCGTGATCCGTTTGATTTCTCATGATCAGATGTGGGCGGCGACCCATGAGCGTACGCTGCTCGGTGAACCTGTGTCTGCGGATGCCGATTTTTGGCCACGCGGCCTGCAAGGTAGCCCCCCGATCATACCCGATAATGTGCAGATCATTGAGGGTCAAAACGGCCTCTTACACCTGCTATCCCCCGTCCATGTCCGACAATATGATAAACCCTGGCTGGTTGTTATCTCGGTTCCCAAGGCGACCGTGATGGCGGATGCGCGACAAATTCAGAGCGTGCTCCTCTATACTGGAAGAGCGTGCTCCTCTATACTGGAATCGGGTTGGTTATCAGTGTTGTGATGGCCCTCTTAATTGTCTCGCACATCCTTATACGGCGTCCGGTCGACCGTTCGATCGACACGATTCAGGCACTCGAAAGAGGTCAGCTCGCAGTCACTATTCCGCAAGTGCGACGACGAGACGAAATTGGTGATATCAATCGGGCGTTGCGAAGTTTTCGAGATAGCATGCGGCAAGTCCGTGAGCTGGAGGCGGCAGGGCGCGCGAAATCACAATTTCTGGCCAATATGAGTCATGAAATTCGAACCCCTCTCAACGGTGTTCTGGCGGCGGCACAAATGCTGGACAAGACCGATTTGTCGTCAGATCAGGCCGAATACCTCCGTATCATTCGCTCCTCCGGTTCAATGCTGTTTGATCTGATCCGGGATGTGCTCGATTTATCGAAGATTGAATCCGGCCAAATCGTTCTGAGCGCGGACAGATTTTCCTTGGCGGACCTGGTCCAGCGATCCGCTGATGCAATTTTTGCAATGGCCGAGAAAAAGTCGCTCGATCTAACCGTCTCGGTGAACGCTGAAGCGGATCACGATTACCGCGGGGATGAAACCCGAATCTGTCAAATCCTAACCAATCTTGCCGGTAACGCCGTCAAATTTACCGAAAGCGGTTCTGTGTCCATTCGCGTCGATCGCAACCGCAAGACCGGCCGCGTCTGCATCGAGGTAGAAGATACGGGGCGCGGCATTTCCCCGACTGATCTGGACCGCGTCTTCGAACGGTTTAGTCAGGTGGATGAGTCCGATACACGCGAGTTTGGCGGGTCCGGATTGGGTTTGGCAATTTCCCGGCAATTCGCGCGATTGATGGGTGGCGATATCAATGTCAGTAGTACGCTTGGAAAAGGGAGCTGTTTCACAGTCTTGCTGCCGCTCGAGCCAATTGAGGTGTCACGTGTGCGTCCGAAGGGGAAGACTGGCGCTCGAAATATGCCGGAACAACAAAACTTAGAGACCAAGCCAATGAATGTTTTGGTGATCGAAGATGTCGCGTCAAATCGATTTTTGCTGGCTCAATTTTTGAAATCTGCCGGCCATTCCGTTATTGAGGCTGAAAATGGCCGCGAGGCGCTTGATTGCCTACGGGATCAGGCTGGCATCGACTTAATTCTAATGGATCTGCAAATGCCAATCATGTCCGGTGATGTTGCGCTGCGATCGATACGCGCCTCGGAAAAGCACTACCGGGATATTCCGGTCGTCATGGTGACTGCAGATGCAGATAGCAGCACCAGCGAAACACTCATGAGGGCCGGAGCGACAGCCTGCATGGCCAAGCCAGTCGACTTCGTCTCACTGAACCAGCAAATCGCTGAGCTTGTCGACACAACGCTGGCGGCGTAACTGCAACCAGGTCTGCAACGGTTTTATACGCGTTCGACCAAACGGGCCCTGCCTCTGAAATCGCGTTCAATCTTCGCCAGCTTCACCCTCTCCAGGAGCGGTAGGATTTGCAGTATTCGCCCCAGCTGTTAACTCGGCCGCCAATTTCAAACACGATATCTCCAGGCACTCACTTAATGCCGCAATTAGATATTTTGTTTGGGAATTTGTTTCGCGGTTCACCATCGCTCGCTCAAGCCGCTCTGCCTGTTGAGCCAATTTTGTGACACCGACGTTTCGGGCTGCACTTTTCAGCGAGTGGGCGTGCACCTCAATCGTTTCCAGATCCTGTCGAGCAAATGCGTCGCGAATGGTTTGCCCGGATTGCCGGGCTTCCTCCAAGAAAATTTCTACAACTTGATGGTAGGTCGAGACGTCATTGCCCCATATTTGCTCGATCTGGTTTCGGTCCAACAGAACATCATGCTGCGAGCTGGACATGTCGAGAGTTTCAGCAAGCACCGCATAAAGTCGTTCCGGAACAATCGGCTTGGTTAGATAGTGGTTCATGCCCGCATCAATGCAGCTGGACTGGTCAGCTTTTAACGCGTGAGCGGTCATCGCGATGATCGGAATGGATGAGGCAGCCTCATCTAGAGACCGTATGCGACGCGACGCTTCAAGCCCGTCCATTATTGGCATCGAAACGTCCATCAGCACAGCGGCGTACGGTCGACGACGCACGGCCTCCAACGCTTCCAATCCGTTGGCGACATGTTCGACACGGAGACCCGTTTTTTCGAGTATGTTTCGGGCGACAAATGCATTTGTTGGACTATCCTCTGCCAACAGAACACGGCCTTGCAATTGAGGAATGTGACCGGGCGTTCGATCATTGGCCTCGATCTCCGTTTGCGCGAGTTCGACCGGGACCTCGAACCAGAATGTAGACCCCTCGCCTACAATACTACTCAAACCAATCTGCCCATTCATTAGGCGGATGAGCTCACTTGATATGGCTAATCCAAGCCCAACGCCGCCGTGTTCACGCGTGCGGGCTGCGTCGACTTGCTGAAATCTGTCAAAGATAGCCGATTGCCGGTTGTTCGGGATGCCGGGACCCGTATCTGCGACTTCAAATCGAAGCAATCGATCTGTCACACTCTCGACTTTTATCGCGATCGCGCCTTGATCCGTAAATTTGACCGCATTCGAAACGAGATTAAAAAGGACCTGACGTATGCGGCCAGGGTCACCATGAACGCCTCCGCGGACCGCCGAAGCGTCGATGGAAAACTTGACCCCTTCAGCGGCCGCCTCAGCGCCAAACAATTCTCGCGCCTCCTCGACGACCGCCTGGGGATGGAAATCTGAATACTCCAACTCCAGCGTTCCCGATTCGATTTTTGAAAGGTCCAGCAAGCCGTCGATGAGAGCATGCAAACTCTCGGATGACCTGCGGGCCGTTTCGACGAATAAAGATTGCTCGCCATCTAGCTTGGAATCATCGAGTAAGCCGAGACAGCCGACAATACCATTAAGCGGGGTTCGGATTTCGTGACTCATATTGGCCAGAAAATCTGACTTCGCTTGATTAGCCCGTTCCGCCTCTTCTTTGGCAATTTCCAACTCACTTTGCGACGCCTTTACCTCGGCCATCAATTCGCATTGAAGGAGCTGGGCACTAAGCAAGGTCGCCAGGCTGGAGAGCATGGCCATATCTTCTTCACCAAAATGGTTGGGCTGATCATGTTCGCAATCGATGACCCCGACGACTTCCCCGGCCTGGAGAAGCGGTACACAAATCTCGCTGCGGGCGTCCATCAGGTCATGGATGAAGCGCTCATCTTTCTGTAAATCGACAATATTTACAGCTTTTTTGTTTTTTGCGACCCAACCGGTAATCCCCTGCCCAACCGGAATTACCAGCCGATTGACGATTTCACGCCGCTCGGGATTTTTTTCACCGATGGCCGCCACCTGAATGAGATTTCTGCGGTCAGGGTCGATTTGATAAATCACACAATCGGGAAAGCCGAGCCGACCGACGACATTTTGAGCGGCGAACCAAAAGAGATCCTCGGTCTTATGGATGATCATCATATTCAGTGCGAAGAGGTGGAAGATAGCCAATTCCCGGCGGGTCGCCTCCAATTCTTTTGACAGCGCCTCTATAGCACCGGTCTGCTCCACATCCGTCGAAGTCGGGGCCTGTCTGTCCATGAAATTGTCTCCCTTCTTCGTGCGTGGTCATCTCACTATGGATCATTCTACCTGAGAACCGGCAAAAATCACGCCATTGCATCGCGGTATTATCGACGCAATTTGCAAAGTGCGACGACCCATGCAAATCGCTTGATTATAGGACGCATTTTGAGTGGCATAAGCCTCACAACCATCTGATATAAATATATAATTTGCTTTTTTTATTTCTGAATTACCCATGGAGATGCGGGTCTTTACCGGCCGACAAAATTGGTGGTCTTTTGGGAGTTCGATATGGGCGGATTGATTGCAACGTCATTGAGGCGTTCGTCAGCGTATGGGGTCAGCATTGGCGATGAGCCCCCGCCTTCAGCAGGCAATTCAATGCCTGGGAATGAGTAATCTTGAACTCAGCGAATATCTCGAAGATATCGTTCAATCCAATCCGTTTGTCATGCGATCCCGACCCTCTGGTGTGGCGTCAAGTCAGGCGGATCGAATGTATCAAACGGACTGGAGTGAGATCAGTGATCCCCGAGATATTCAGCCCAGCTTGCATCAATTCTTCGGGCAACAGCTCGATCAAGCCGCCCTGCCCTCAGCCGAGAAAGCGATTGCCCAGTATCTGATCGGCTGCGTTGATGATGACGGATATCTACGATAGACAATAGAGGACCTTTCAAAGCGCCTCGGGATTGCGCCTGCCGTTCTGGTCGACGTTGTGAAAACACTCCAAGATTTTGACCCACCGGGGGTTATGGCCCGGACCCTCGGGGAATGTCTGGAACAGCAGCTGATCCGGCAGGGTGTGATGACTGAGAGCGTGAAGGTTTGTCTCAAACAACTCGGTGAGAGAGCAATCGTGCCCACAAGCGCTTTTGATAAATTGTGCCGCGAAAACGACCTGAATCTGCACGAATGCCGAGACATGAGCGCGAAACTCGATCCACATCCTGGGCGTCGATATTCGGAGCATTTTCGCCGACTGGGCCCTCCGGACGTCCTTCTTGTTGTTGTTCAGGGTGGGGGTTGGGAATTGCGATTGAACGATGCCAACTTACCCCGTCCGCTGCTGGACAGGGATTTTGTGACCCAGATAAGTCGAGAGACGGAGTCTGCAGTTTATCAGGAGGAGCCGAGCGATCGGTCCCTTATGTCTTTCAAGTGATTAGGGCGGAAATTGAAAACAAAACCGCGCCAGCTCGCTTGACCGACATGGTTTTTCGGGATCGTCTACGAGATCGCGGCATCGATATTTGCCGACGCACCGTCAGCAAATATCGAACTCGAATGGGAATACCGTCGGCTCGCAAGCGAGATCATTCCGCTTCTAACAAGCGGGCCCATTGTTCGCGTTTGCGGTAGATCGTGGACGGGGCAATTTCCAGGTGCTCCGCGGCCTCGGTCACATTATTTCTGCACAGGGCGATGGCGTGTTCAATTGCCCTGCGTTCGGTCTTCCAAAGCGGCTCAAGGGCAATTTCAGTTCGATAGGTCGATAATTGCGTGCCATTATCCGCGTGGACAGGTGTCGCTGCCGCCTGCTCGGTCGGGCGGGAGGAAACAAGCGCCAGCATTGTGTCCGTTACCTCCTCGCACGCGTTGAGAATTACGACCCGACGCACAGTGTTTTCCAGCTCACGAACATTACCCGGCCAAGGATGATTCAAAAGCGATTGCTCGGCCGCTCGCGCGAAGCCCGGTGCATCACACCCCTCCTCCTGCGAAAACTTTTGGAGAAAGGCTTCCGCTAACAAAATGATGTCCGCACCGCGTTCTCGAAGGGAGGGCAATTGAACAGGGATGACATTGAGCCGGAAAAACAGATCCTCCCTCAGAGTTCCGTCACACACTGCACCCCAGGGATCCCGATTGGTGGCAGCAATAATACGTATGTCAGACTGCAATGTGCGACTATCACCTACACGGTTATAGGTGCCGGATTGCAAAAAGCGCAGAAGTTTCGGCTGCAAATCAATCGGCATTTCACCGATTTCATCCAGGAAGAGCGTTCCTCCATTTGCCAGTTCGGCGGCGCCGGCACGGTCGGATGTTGCCCCGGTGAACGCTCCTTTTACATGTCCAAACAATTCACTCTCGATTAATTCACTCGGGATCGCTCCGCAATTTATCGTCACTAGGCTTTTGCTCGACCGGGAACTGTGCTGATGCACGGCTTTCGCAGCGAGCTCCTTACCGGTCCCCGTTTCTCCGGTGATGAAAATGCTGGCATTGGAAGGAGCTGCAACTTCCAGAGTCCGGTAGACGGCTTGCATGGGCAAGCTAGCGCCGATGAACTCCCCAAACGCTGTTTTTGTGCTGTTTTTCTCATACGTCGAAACGACTGCGCGCAAACGGCCCTGTTCAAGTACATTTTGTACAGTCGTGCGTAATCGATCCGGCCCAAACGGTTTGACCAGGAAATCCGCGGCTCCCTCCTTCATCGCTTCGACGGCGATGCTCATCGACCCGTCTGATGTGACAACGATGACAGGCGTGTCTAACCCACGAGCGCGCCACCCCTTAAGCAAATCAAGACCGTGTGTGTCCGGCAACTTCAGGTCCAGCAAAACACAGGAAGGTTCGGTATTCAGCATAAATGCTTCCGCACTTGCTCCGTCAGGAGCGATGGTGACATTTTCCACCTCGCGCCGTAGCTGCGCCTCATACGTTCGGGCGAGTGATGGGCTGTCTTCAACAATTAGAATGTGGGACATGCGCATTGTCATGACTCCAGTTTCGAGGTCGGCGCGCCCTGCCGATCAGACCAGCTACGCTTACTGACCGTGCGACAGACTTGAATACAGAAGGGCCGCCTCCAATCGGAGGCGGCCCGAATGCGTTATTGTGGCGGAAGCTGGCTGGCCCCACCGGACGTCCGCCAGGGGGCGCCGCTTGAGTTCAGCGCCGCTTCAAATGCCGGCATTGATGTGTTGAACACTGTATTCAAACGGTCACGAATGCCGGCGAACTCATCTTCAGCATACCCCAAATGTTCGACATGGCTGGGCGTGGGACCGTAGGTGGACGCAAATGTTCCGGTCGATATGAAACCAATACGGCTGCCAATTGTTTCTGGCTGAGACCCGTATTGCGTGCTGGACGGATTGCCATTGAGTGCTTCGGATATCTGGTAGACCTCCGTTCTGAGGGCCTGCCATTGATCATCCAATGCACCAGGCTCAGACCTGGACCGCTCCATCGCCGTGCGTTGTGTCGTCAGGCGTGATTCCAGATCTGACAACATCGCATTGGCTGCTGAAACCTGACCCTGAATCCGCGCCAGACGCTCCCAAAACGCAGCGACGTCGGCCGGTTCTGCGCCTTCCAGGGCTCCGCCACGAAGACGGTTCACGTTAAAGCTCTCTGGCCCGGCCAATACGCGGTACTCGCCCCGGACGCGTTGGCTCAATGTGACTGTGTAGGCACCCGGGGCTGCCATAAACCCCTGGGGCTGATTGTCCGGATCAACCGGCGCTCCCGTGACAGCCTGGGAGGATGGGTAGCGCAGATCCCAGGCGACACGATGGAACCCGGCCGTAATGTCTCCAGGAATGCGACGAACCACATTGCCAGAATCATCATGCACGGTCAGCCAGATCTCCGGCACTGTCTCACGCCGCTCGGCCTCGACGGCGTCAAACCCCGGGAATGGGGTATTGTCACCGGCTTCAATGCGAGGCGCTTCCGCCGCCTGGCGAATCTGAGCCATCGTCTGCAGGCCCTCGGCCAGATAATAGGTAAAGACCGCGCCAAAAGGCGGGTTTTCCGCACGATAATGGCCGTCGCCAAGCGAGCCACCGTCGTCGAAACCTAGGGGGTGTTCTTCCATATACCAAAGAGCATCACGGCTACCAAAGAGCAGCGCTTCAGAGTCCAGCGCTTCAGCGCTTATCGAGCGCAGGGGGGTATAATCGTCGAGAACGAATATCCCGCGACCGAAGCTGCCGGCGACCAGATCGTTTTCCCGTCTCTGAATGGCCAAATCCCGGTAGGCTATGGTCGGTGAACCACCCGTCAGCTCGACCCACTGGCCGCCGCGATCCACCGTGAAATATACGCCAAACTCTGTGCCAAGGAAAAGAAGATCAGGATTCACATGATCCTGCACGATGCGCCAGACGATATGATCATCCGGAAGATCGGAGACCATGGAATTCCAGGTGCGGCCGCCATTTGTGCTGACAAACAGATAGGGCGTGAAGTCACCATGCTTGTGGTTGTCGAGGGCGATATACACCGTGTCCTCGTCAAACAGATCTGTCTTTATGTCGTTGACGTAGGCGGTTTCGGGAACGCCGGGCAATCGATCAACTTCGATACGCTGCCAGGTCTCGCCACCATCGCGTGTGACTTGAATCAACCCGTCATCGGTTCCCACATAAATCAGGTCTTCATTGACCGGAGATTCCGAGATCGAAGTGATGGTGCTGAAATTGGACATGGCATACATGTCCCAACTGGCTTCCCAGGACCATTGTCGACCCATATAGGGCTGTAACATGCGGTCCAGATTGCGGGTCAAATCACCGGACAAGGTCGTCCATGTATCGCCACGATCGTCCGAACGCCAAAGGCGCTGAGAGCCGTGATATAGACGGGTTGGGCTGTGGGAGCTGACCAGAATTGGCGCATCCCAATTATAGCGTTCCGCAGGTTCGCCGGGCGCGGGTTGAGGCTGGATATAGATGATCTCGCCATTGGTGGCGTCATAGCGAACAAGATTGCCCTGCTGCCACTGACCGTAGGCAATGTCCGGATTGCCCGGCTCCGTCGCTGGCTGATGCCCGTCCGCGAAGACAGCAATGCCCCAGTCAGAGTTCTGGATACCGTGGCGATTTAGCGTGCGTGATGGTCCCACTTGCGTGGAATTGTCCTGCGTTCCGCCATAGACGGAATAGAATGGCTCAGCGTCATCGACCGCGATTTTGTAGAATTGGGTCACCGGCAGATTGGCGATGTAACGCCAGTTCTGCATGCCATCCAGGCTTTCATAGAGGCCCCCATCAGAACCGAAGAGAACGAAATTTGGATCGTCATCTCGGAAGGCGACAGCGTGATCATCGACGTGCTTGGTGTCGCTGCTGATCGGCTGCCAGGTTCGACCACCATCAGAGGACGCCTGGCTGGTATTGCTGACGAGGATCAGATGATCGAAATTGTGCGGGCTGGCATAGAGTTCCTGATAATAATGGGGACCGGTTCCACCGCTTACCTGATCTGACATATTCTCCCAGCTGGCTCCACGATTCGTCGAACGCCAGACGCCGCCCTCACGACGCTCCAGCTCGATCGCGGCATAGATCACATCAGGGTTTTGCGGGGAAATCGCGATGCCCGTTTTGCCTAAATTGCCGGTCGGCAAACCGCCTTCAAGACGTTCCCACGTTTCGCCGCCATCTTCAGACCGGTGAATGCCTGTTCCCGGGCCACCGCTGACCAGGCCAGCGATCGTGCGATGCCGTTGCCAGGTCGCTGCGTACAGACGATCCGGGTTGCGTGGATCGATCATTACATCAGTGACGCCGGTCCATTCATCAATTTCAAGGACATTTTCCCATGTCGCGCCACCATCGCTGGTCTTGAACAAACCGCGCTCACCGCCGGACGACCAGAGCGGTCCCTGGGACGCTACCCAAACTGTGTTGGAATCTTGGGGGTGCACAATGATCTCGGAGATATGCTCTGAGTTGGCCAAACCCATATTGGTCCAGCTGGCACCGCCATCACCCGATCGATAGATGCCATCGCCCCATGCCACATGGCGGCCACCAACATTCTCACCCGTGCCGACCCAGACGATTTCCGGGTTGGAGGGATCCAGGGTCAGGGAGCCAATAGAATAAACGGGTTGATCATCGAACAGCGGCGTCCAGGTCGTGCCGGCATTGTCTGTGCGCCAGACACCGCCCGAACCAACAGCGACATACCAGGTTGAGGGTAGGTCTGGATGGATATCAATGTCGGCAATTCGGCCAGACATAAAGGCGGGTCCGATATTGCGGAGCTCGAAAGCTGCGAATGTCTCGCTCGTCATCGCGCTTTCTTCTTCAGACTGCGCCCTAGCGCAGCCAAACTGACCCATAACCAGCATGGCCGCTGCAGCAACGATCAAAATTCTCATAATGTCCCCTCGCAATATGGAAACGCGATATTTGGTTGCGCATTTCCCCTGACGCGAGACTAAGTTGATATGTATTTCGCGTCCACCTTTGTTGATTATTCCAATATGCGGCCACCGGTAGCGACCACCACCGAGAAAACCGAGTGATATGGGGATGACCGATTGCGGGATGACGCTCCGGCGTGCAGGAATCGCGGTGTCGCTATCGGCGTGTAAATTGAGACGAACGATGAATACGAAACGGCTTTTTAGACAAATCCACTATTGGTTATCCCTCGTCGTCATGGTGCCATTGGCGATTATGCTATTGGCTGGCCTCTTCTTGATGCTGAAAAAGGAGGTTTCCTGGATTCAGCCACCAAGCCAGACCGGGATTATGTCAGATCAGGCCCCTGCCCTGTCGATGGATGATCTGCTTTTACGTGCTCGTGCCGTGCCGGAGGCCGAAATTGCGGGTTGGGAAGATGTCGCGAGGATTGATCTGCGCCCGGGGCGTGGCATGGCCAAATTCCTGAGCCAATCAGATTGGGAAATTCAGCTGGATACAGCGACGGGGGATGTCCTGTCTTCGGCCTACCGACGGTCTGACTGGATCGAAGCGCTACATGACGGATCTTATTTCGCCGATTGGGTGAAATTATTCGTGTTTTTCCCGACCGGAATTATGCTGCTCGTTATGTATCTAAGCGGCATATATTTATTCCTCATCCCACGGATGGCGAAGCCACGCCGCCGTCGCGTCCTTGCAGCAAAAACGTCGAAAGAGATGTCGCCCTAAAAGGTTGCGGCCTGCTGGCAACAGATTGCCCACCCCTCTCTTCTTCGAAGCGCATCACGCGCTGACGGTAGAGGTGCCGTGTAACTGACTGAAAATGAAATTAATTATAGGTTAACACTGACACCTATCCTATTGAGAATACGATTATTTTACCATCGATGCAGCTCCGAAATCGCTTGACTCCTACAACGGTCTTTCGTCATGGAGGAGAAGGCTTTCACGGTTTGTAAGCGTGGTTTGTGGCAGAGGGGTGCCGCAATAGGGGAACATGGATGAAATATGTTGGTAAGCAGGCTGATGAATCAGCCTGGCGTGGTCCTATTTCTTCAGGTCCAACTCGCACCATCAAGAAAGCCTTGATGTCACATTCCGCGCTATGTCGACTCGGAGCGGCGCTGGCAGTTTCGGGCGGTTTGATGCTCGCGCTCGAGAGTGACGCATTCGCACATGGCGTCGGCGATATTCATCCCCCGGGGGTCCCACCCCATCATACCTATGTCGTCGGCGATACCATCATCCATCCGGTGACCGGGGTGGTCCACGTTGTCGCCCATGTCAGCCACGAAGCCATACTGACCGAAGAATTCATCCTCATCTATCCCGAGGCCACGGCTGGGGATTACCCCTACATAACCGGACAAGTCATCAATAGCCCCCTGACGGATGGCGAAAATTTTCTGATCACAAGAACGTCGACACAAATCTCGACAGGACAAATCGTTGAAATTCACGGTTGCCCCGAGACAGATTCTATTCTTGGGTCATTTGCCCACTTTCGTCACAGCGTGACCTTTTCCCCTTCGAAGACCTTGGCCCAGACGCCGCCTCACAATTCGTTGCACTCACATCGGGAGGCGATACGGGGGGATCTATCACCCTGACAACGGCGGTCGGCGACAGCAATCTGTTTCACGATATACGTCGGGGTGGCGCGGGTGCCGATGGTCGTGACGGATTTGGCATAAATTTGGGTCTGTTCACCATTGGTGTAGAGGCTGGAAACGGTACGGCTGGCGGCGCTGGCCCCAGCTTTTCCAGGACGATAGCCGCAACGCACGGGTTAATTCAAAGCGTTTCGAACAATCTGCTGGGCATTGTCGTCGCCAGTCGAGGGGGCGATGGTGGAGAGGGTGGCAATTCCTTCCTGAGCCTGGGCGTTGCTGCGGGCGATGGCGGGAGTGCCGGGGCCGGCGGCAATGTGACGGCTACCAATTTCACCGATATCGTCACCAATGGCGCGAATTCCCATGGCATGTTTGTTTACAGCCGAAGTGGCGATGGCGGTTATGCCGGCGATGTCATAATTGGCCTCGCCTCCGGCGGAACCGGCGGAGCCGGCGGTGGTGGTGGGACCGCTATCGGCATCAATCACGGCTCGATTACCACGCGCGGCGCCGGAGCGATTGGCTTGTTGGTGCAAAGTCTGGGCGGTGCCTCTGGTGATGGCGGAGGCAGTTTCGGGCTCGTCGGGATTCCCGGAAACACCCTCGGTGCGGGGTCGGGCGGAAGCGCTTCGGCGACGAATTATGGCGCGATTACAACATATGGCACCGGTGCACACGGCGTTGCCGCACAGAGCATTGGCGGCTCTGGCGGTCAGGCCGGGGCATCAGTGGGCATTGTCGCGCTCGGCAATGCGCGTGGCGGAACGGGTGGCAATGGCGGCTCCGCGACCGCCATAAATGGCGATGGTGGCACAATTGAAACCCATGGTCTCAATGCCTTCGGCCTGGTCGCGCAGAGCATCGGAGGCGGAGGGGGTGATGGATCATTTGCCGCCGGTCTTGTCGCGCTCGGATCAAGTGGCGGTGCCGCTGGTGGCGGCGGATCTGCCGTCGCGCACCAGCTCGGCAATGCCAGCATCATCACACACAATCATGGTGGCTTCGGAATTTTCGCACAGAGCATCGGTGGCGGTGGCGGCAATGGTGGCGTTGGCGGCGGACTAGCGGGCATTGGCGGGGGTGGCGCCGGCGGCGGCAATTCCGGCACGGTGACGGTCACGACATCCGCAGGCTCGTCCATTTCCACTGGCGGGACATTCGCCCATGGGATTTTTGCGGAAAGCGTCGGCGGTGGCGGCGGAACCGGGGGCACTGGCGGCGGAATCGTCGGCATTGGTGGCTCGGCATCTGGCGGCGGCGATTCCGGAATTGTAACGGTCACCAATGCAGGCAGTATTTCCACGACGGGCTTGGACGCGCGTGGCATTTTTGCCCAAAGCGTCGGTGGTGGCGGCGGCGCGGCAAATGGTGCTGGAGGCCTTGTTGCGGTTGGCGGAACAGCCGGTGGCGGCGGCTCGTCGTCAACCACGACCATTTCCAATAGCGGCAATGTCACGACAAGCCAAAATGGTTCCGACGGCCTGTTTGCGCAATCTGTTGGCGGCGGTGGTGGATCCGGTGCAGCCTCGGGTGGTGTTGTCGCGCTCGGTGGATCTGGCGGTGCTGGGGGCAATGGCGGTGGAGTTATCGTCGATAATTCTGGTGTCATCATAACAAATGGCGCGTTGGCGCGCGGCATATTTGCTCAAAGCGTCGGACGCGGTGGCGGTTCGGGCGGTGCGGTATCGGTGACAACTTCCGGAGCGATCACGACCGGATTGAACGCTTCAAGCGCCATTCAGGCTCAATCGGTAGGCGGCGGTGGCGGCGATGGCGGCACCACTGGCGGGGTCTTCCTGACGATTGGCGGCGGCGGCAATACCGGCGGCGCAGCCGGGACTGTATTTGTCCAGAATTCCGGAGATTTGCGCACAAGCGGTCATGATTCCCACGGAATTTTCGCCCAGGCCGTTGGCGGCGGTGGCGGTAATGGCGGCTCTACGGTTTCCGTCAGCGCCTTCGCCGGCGTGGCCATCGGTGGCAGTGCAGGTGCAGGCGGCAATGGCGGTGCCGTGACGGTCGGATTGTTAGACGGCGCCGGCGGCGGTGCGCCGATCATCACGACCAGGGGCGATCGCGCCCGGGGTATCTTTGCCCAATCTGTCGGTGGTGGCGGCGGAAATGGCGGCTTTGCGGCTCAGGTTTCGCTTGGCGATGGCGCGGCCGCAAGTTTCGCCATTGGCGGTGCGGGTGGCGCGGGCGGAAATGGTGGCACGGTCGGTTTCACCGGCAATGTACAAATCGGAACAATGGGGCTCCGGTCAGAGGGCGTCTTGCTACAATCGGTGGGCGGCGGTGGCGGCAATGGTGGGCTTTCCGTCGCGTTTGCCGGTGCGGCCGCGAAAGGCGCTGGGGCATTTTCGCTCGGTATTGGTGGCTCGGGAGGTGATGGCGGATTTGGTGGACAGGTCACGGCGAATTCCGGCGGCGCCATCAGCACCCAAAGCAATTTCTCCACAGGGTTTGCAGCTCAATCACTGGGCGGTGGCGGTGGTAATGGCGGATTCAATGTCTCGGTCGCAGCCGCCGGAGGATCGGTCGGCGCTGGCAGCATCGCGGCGGGGGTTGGTGGCTCTGGCGGAGGTGGCGGC
>JAQXCQ010000193.1 GCA_029251785.1 Maricaulis sp.
GGCGCGATCAATCTCTCTGAAATGCTGGGCAAGGGTTTTGGACAAAAAACCAAGACATCCCGAATGAAAGTCAGCGAAGCCTATACGCCGCTCATCGAAGAAGAGGCCGACAAGCTGATCGATGATGCCCAGATCAATGCCGAAGCCATTCGTTTGGCTGAGAATGAAGGCATCGTCTTCCTCGACGAGATCGACAAGATCGCGACTCGCAGCGACGCCCGCGGTGGCGATGTCTCACGCGAAGGCGTGCAGCGCGATTTGCTGCCAATGATCGAGGGCACAAGCGTGACAACCAAGCACGGCATCATGAAAACCGATCATGTCCTGTTTATTGCCTCCGGCGCTTTTCACGTATCCAAACCCTCCGACATGTTGCCTGAACTCCAGGGTCGCCTGCCTATCCGTGTTGAGCTCCAGGCACTCACCAAGGATGACTTCAAACGCATCCTAACCGAACCCGAAGCCAGTCTGATCAAGCAATATGTGGCGCTCATGGGCACAGAAGGCCTGACGCTTGAATTTACCGACGACGCTGTAGAGGCCATTGCCAGCCTGGCAGCCGAGGTCAACGCTTCCGTTGAGAATATCGGTGCCCGGCGCTTGCAAACCGTTATGGAAAAGCTGGTCGAGGACATCAGTTTCACCGCATCGGATCGGGATGGCGAAACGATTGTAATTGACGCAAATTATGTTGCCGAACATGTCGGTGAATTGGCCAAGAATGCCGATCTGTCCAAATTCATCCTGTAGGCGGCTTCTTGCGTCTCAGCGTCACATAATAGGCACCCTCACCACCATGCTTGGCGTGGGATTGCGCGTATCCTGACACTAACTGACTTAATTGCGGATAACCGAGCCATTCCGGCAGCTTGCGCTTAAGAACGCCGGGTGATTCCCGGCGCTCCCAGGGGGCAAGTGTCAGACCACCCTTCTCAAGCTGTGTGCCCTTACCGGTAATTACCAAAACCGTTCTATGACCCCGCGCGTCAGCCTCGACCAGGAAGCGGGTCAATGTGGCCAGGGCCTCGGTCTGATACATGCCGTGAAGGTCAATTCGAGCATCGATACTGACACCGCCCTTGCGAAGTTTCTTTTCTCCACCACGATTGACCGGCATCGGTCGTGGCTTGTTTGAGGGGCGCACGGTCGGGATCGGCCGGTGTTTGATAGACATTGTCTGCACAGGCTGTTTCGTCGCAACCTTTTCGCCAGGCCGCTTCCCCGCCGCAGTCGGTTGTTTTGATTCCTCACCTTGAAGTTTGCGGAAACGCTCCGCGCTGAGTGGGCGAACCGATCGGGCCACTTTTTGCCAGAGCGCTTTTTCTTCTGTGCTGAGTTTGCGTTTGCGCGCCATTGGCTAGGCCGGAGGTGTCAGATCAACAATACGATCAGCGACCGCATGCGGCAAAAGCACCGTCCATTGCGCCCGCGCATTCGTTGTTCCTGCGCGACGTTCCGCCTCCTGCCCCCAACCCCAAAAGAAATCTCCACGCAGTGGTCCATTGATCGCGCCGCCGGAATCCTGTGAGATGAGCAGTCCAGACCATCCCGCTGCATCCGGCAAATCTGTTGTCATCCAGATCGGCACGCCATGCGCATGAAAGCCAGTATCCACGGCCAGAGAGGCCATGGGTGTCAGAGAAACCCCTGATGATCCGCGCGGCCCGAGTTCAGGCTGGTCGAGCGTCTCGACGCCAAAGAAGACATAGCGTGGATTGACCGAAAACAATTCCGCGGTCGCTTCCGGGCCGTTTTCATTAAGCCAAGCTTCAATCCCAGCTTTTGATGCCGCGTGCCGAGCAAGTTCACCCCGGTTTATCAGCTCCCGTCCGATCGAGCGGTAAGGTAGCCCGTTGTGTGCGTTAAACGCCGCACGAGCCTGCCTGCCGTCCTCGAAAATCAGTCGGCCCGAACCCTGTATTTGCAGGAAAAAAACATCTATCGGCCGGCCCCAGGCGAAAGCCTCGCCAAAGTCTCCCGCCTCAATATCAGCGCGGTTTCGATACCGGACCAGCTCGCCATCTTCAACACGCGCAACAATACGGTGACCGGCCAATTCCGGATCAAACCGGCCCAGATCAACCGACAACAAGTCATCGGGTCTTGCCCGAAGTGGTTGGGTGAAACCCTCAACCGGCTCACTTCGCACTTCTACGAACGGTTCATAATAGCCTGTCAACAAACCGTCGTGGCGGACATCGCCGCTGTCTGTCTCAATTGCCGTAACACTGACCGGCGAAAACAACACCTCAAATGTCGCGCGCACAGCACCGGGCTCATCTCCTGTCAGTGCCGCCGTCACGCACACATCACGCCACGCCCCAACCGTTCCTGCCCAAGGAGCCCTTGGGTTGAGATTTTCGCCATCAGGGCGCGGCTCCATACGCTCACAACTGCGCATAAACGCGTCCAGAGCGGGCCGCAAATCAGATTGTCCCCATCCATCCAGGGCATCCCAATGAGACAGGGAGAGACTTAAATCAGCGGGAGTTTCAAGCAGAGGTGGGGTTTCCGGCACAATCTCAACCGGAACATCACTATCCTCGCAGGCGACAGCAACAAAAAGAAAGAGCGGCGATAGCCGCTTAAGCCGTTGCCACACTGGCCAACACCCAATTTGGATCTGAATTATCGGTATGACGCTCAAACACCCAATCTTCTCCGACATGGGTCAATTTTTCGAGGCTGCCAGCAATGACGACGCCATATTTATCTAATGTTTCCGTGGCCATGTCCGCATGGAACCTCACTTTAACCGATGCCAGATTTCCAGTTTGAGATGCTTCAACAATTTCGGCTTTGGAAATGCGGTCAATTTCTGTTTTGACCGTCTCCTTGCGCTCCTCACGAGCATCAATCGCCGCCGAATACCGATCAAATACCTTGCCGCTCAACAAAGATCGAAGCGCGTCCTTATCTCCGGACGCAAAGGCCTGAACAATCATGCTATAAGCCGACCGCGAACCTTCGATAAATTGGTGTGGGTCGAAACCTGTATCCGCCGAGGCGATATCCTCGAGGCCCGCCGCTGCAGGCCCCTCAAAGGCTGGCCGTAAATGGCTCTGTGTCCGCTGACCCAGTGCATCTGTCGATCGCTGCGGCGAGGTGCCAGGGTTCTCCAGTTGGCCGTCATCTTGCCCCAAAACGGAGTACAAACGCAGGCCAAGAAACACCGCCACTCCTCCGAAAATCAAAATCGTCAATAGATCAGTCATGGGCTCTTCTCAAACAAATCAGTGCGGCAAACCAGAGTGTATCAGATATAGGCTCAATTCGCACACGCGCCAGCCTTTCGACCACACACAATTCGTTCAGCGAGCCCGCAATACGACTTCTGGGGCGGCTGCATGTCATTCGTTTCGACACCTCATTGCTAGCGCCTGATGGTCCGCAAGAGCCCCTCGCGCTTGCTCCGACGCGGGTCGCGTGGTAACCGCCCGCCTCTATTCTTTATCCGATACCCCCTTCAGGGGCCGGATTTGTCACCTACCCAATGCCGGGGAATTTCATGACCGACGCACCGTCCACACCAACCGAACCCGTAGCCGCCGAGAATAATCAGCCGCAACTCCGCATTCTGACACAGTATGTGAAGGATTTGTCGTTCGAAAATCCTGAGGCTCCGGACTCGCTTCGGGGCGGCAGCGCTGCACCTGCTATCGATATTGGGATTGATGTTCAGGCCCGCACACTGTCCGAGAACACCTTTGAAGTTGTGATCAACATCAACGGAAAAGCGTCACGCGACGAGAAGGTCACCTTCATCGCGGAACTGTCCTATGGTGGGGTTTTTCAGCTCAATAATGTTGCCGAAAACGAGCGCGAGCCTTTCCTGCTGATCGAATGCCCTCGCCTGCTCTTCCCATTTGCCCGCCGTATCCTGGCTGACACAACACGCGACGGTGGCTTCCCGCCACTGATGCTTGATCCCGTCGATTTTGCTGGCCTCTTCCGTCAGCAACTTGCCAAGCGTGCCGCAGCCGTTCCCGGCGCTGATACAAATGGCAATGCAGACCCGGCAACGTCGAACTAATCGTCAAACATCCTGTTTGACGGATTGAGACTTCCAGAGCGCGTCCTCGCCCAATTCCTCAATAAAGGATTTGTGCGCGGCGCGCTCTTTTTCTGTTTGCAACGCCTGTAGAGGCTTGCTTCGAAGCGGTCTCGCCGGGAAAACCACACCCCCGATTTCTGAGCCGGCCGTTCCCGAGAGATCCAATGCGCGCGTTCGACCGCCCGTCAGCTCCAAATAAACTTCCGCCAGCAACAGTGCATCGATCAAAGCGCCGTGCTTGTCGCGTGTGTCCAGAGAAATATCAAAACGCTTACACAAGGCGTCCAGCGACACATAGGAGCCGGGAAATTTAGCACGCGCCATGCGGGCTGTGTCCTTGAATCGGTCTTCCGCATAAGGCGGGCGACCCAGTCGAACAAGCTCCATATTAATGAAGCCTCGGTCAAATGAAGCGTTGTGAGCAACAAGAACAGCGTCGCCGACAAACGAGACAAAATCCTCGGCAATATCTTCAAACAACGCCTTGTCCGACAAAAATTCAGTCGTGAGGCCAGTGATCTCAACAACCTTTTCCGGCACATGTCGCTGTGGATTTACATAGGTGTGATAGGTCCGCCCCGTGGGGATACAATCAACCACCTCCACACAGCCAATCTCCGTCACCCGATCTCCCGTATTGGGATCCAGACCCGTTGTTTCGGTATCAAAGACAATTTCACGCATGGCAGTGACAATCAGCTTTCTAAATTTGCTCGAAGGCTCGCCAAAACAGTGTCTACTTGCTCTCGCGCATCATCAAGCCCGCCCGACGTCTCAACAACATAATCGGCCCGTGCCCGCTTTTCCGCGTCCGGCATTTGGCGGGCGATAATGGCATCAAGCTTGTCCGCCGTCATGCCCGGACGCTCTAGGACACGCTTGCGCCGCACCGCGTCGGGCGCGCTGACCACAACGATCTTATCAACCAGCCCGTCACCGCCGGTTTCAAACAGGAGTGGGATATCAAAGATGATCAGATCATCGCCGCGCGCCCCACATTTCAAGACAAACGCCGCACGACACTGATTGACCAAAGGATGCACAATCGCCTCAAGCGCTCGAAATTTTTCACTATCCGCTCCCAGTGCTGCAGATAATTTTCTTCGGTCTATACCGCCCGGTCCAGCGACACCGGGAAAAGCTCCCTCCACGGCCGCCACAGCCCCGCCTCCAGGTCCATAGAGTTCGTGCACACACGCATCAGAATCAAACACCGCTATGCCAGCCGCCATAAACAGCTCCGCCGTCGCTGATTTCCCCATTCCGATTGAGCCGGTTAACCCGATTAACATCATGGCGCCGGCCCCAAAATCGCTTCGAGCAAGGCGCGCTCCTGGCCCGTTTTCGGTGCCTCGACACCGTAAAACGCCTCAAAGCTCGGCCGTGCTTGACCGATCAACATTCCCAAACCGTCCACGCAAACCAACCCGTTTTGCGCCGCCCGTTTCAGAAACTCCGTCTGCAGAGGCGTGTAAACAATATCGGCAGCCACACAATTTGCCGGTGCGCGATTCCAGTCGATGTCGAGGTTTGCTGCACCCTTCAAACCCAGCGATGTCGTATTCACAACCAATTGCGCATCAGCCAGCGCGTCATCGCGCTGATCCCAATCCACGATTACCGCCTCTATTTCCAGTGCCCTTGATAGGTCAAGGGCGCGGGAGCGGGTTCGATTGGCAATTTTAATCTCGGAAACACCCGCTTTTGATAACGCAAAAACAATCGCCCGAGCGGCTCCTCCGGCCCCCAGAACCACGACAGGTCGATTATCAAGTTGCACTTCTTTGTCAGCAAGCGCTTGCATGAAACCCAGCGCATCAGTGTTGTCTGCAGAGATTCTTCCATCATGAAATGTCAGGAGGTTTGCCGCCCCGATAGCCTTCGCCTCCTCACTCACTTCATCAGCAATTTTCAGCGCGGTTTCTTTATGCGGAAGCGTAATATTGAGGCCACAAAGACTGGTCGACGCCAAAGCCTCGAGAGCGTGACGGGCATCGTCGGGTGCAATAGCAAATGGCGCATAGAGAGCGTCAATTCCAGCTGCCTCTATCCAGCTCGCCATCAAGCGCGGAGACAGCGAGTGTCCAACCGGCCAACCGGCAACGCCCGCAACACGCGCTGAGCCACTGGGTCTCATGGCTCAACAATCCCAAACCCGCGCAACGCCTCCAACAAAGGGTTGAGCGGCATTCCAAGGATGGCAAAGAAGTCGCCATCGACACGCTCAAACAATTGAGCACCCAAGCCTTCATAGGCATACGCACCGACGCTTGCGGTCAATTCATCGCCGGCATTTTCAAGGTAATAATCTAAGAAACGCGGCGTAAAGTCGCGAACATGCAAGGTCGATGTTTGCGCGTTTTGCCAAACCGGCTCGCCCTCTCTCGCAAGGCACAAGCCGGAATGCAGATAGTGCGCTTTGCCTCGCATCGACATCAATCGGTCTCGCGCCAGGTCACGCTGGGGCAATTTATCCAAAAGCTCGCCATCCAACTCCATAGTTTGGTCAGCCCCGAGAACCAGTGCACCCGGATAATCCCGTGAGACATCACAAGCCTTTGCCGCTCCTAGAAGGGCGGCTATTTTCGCGGGTTCCATCATTGGGTTTGCGCGCTTTATTGCTTCTTCATCGACGCTTGATTTAATGACTCGAAACGGAACCGCAGCCCCGCTCAAGACCTGGGCTCGTATTGCGCTGCCGGATGCAAGAATGAGATCTTCGCTCATGATCGATTTCGCTTTTCACTGATCATATTGAGTATTTTTGCGGCTGTTTCTTCAATCGATCGCCGTGTCACATCAATCGACGCCCAGCCCTGCTTGGCGAATAATCGCTTGGCTGCCAAAATTTCATCGCGTACCGAAAAGTCATCAATATAATCGGTATCCCGGTCCTCATTAAGGCTCAGCAACCGGTTTCTACGAATTTGAACAATGCGTTCCGGAGAGGCCGTCAGCCCGATAACCAATGGGTTTTTCAACGCTAAAATTTCGTCAGGCAACGGGACATCCCTAACCAAGGGAATGTTTGCCGCCTTCACGCCTCGGTGCGCAAGATAAATGCTGGTCGGTGTCTTTGATGTCCGGCTTACGCCAAGCAAAACAATGTCGGCGCCCTCAAAATCATCCCCCTGCCCGTCATCATGGGCCATGGCATAATTCAGGGCATCAATCCGGTGATAATATTCCGCATCAAGCGTACGCTGCGCACCGGCCCGATTGGCAATCGGTCGGCCCAGATAAGCCGAAAGCGTTGCCAGCATGGGGTCAAGAACCGCTATTGCCGGTGTTCCCGTCGCAGCACATCTTACCTCGAGAGCGCGGCGAAGCTCCGGATTAACGATCGTATACATAACAACCCCGGGATAAGCTTCGATTTCTGCCAAAACCCGATCGAGCTGTCGAGTTGAGCGCACCAGCGCATACAAGTGTTCAAGCGGGTTAGCATGCTCAAACTGGGCAACGGAGGCCCGCATTACCTCCATCAGGGTCTCGCCGGTAGAATCTGAGACAAGATGCACATGAAAACAGGTTTCAAGCTTGGCCGGTCGAGCATCTGCACGGTTGTTTTGTGTGTTGTTTGTCATCGTATCGCAATCAGGGAGTCTTGATGGGACAAATTGTCTTGCACGGCGGTTCGTCGAGGCGTTTACGAATTGTTAATAACTATGAATGTTTTCCCCAACGCGGATAACACCGGAGTAGGGCTGTCAGTAATACCGGGTTTGACTTGGTATTTCCAACACCTCTTTCCACAAACATCGCTCTGTTGATAATGTGTTGATAGACTGATTTGACTCAGTTTCGCCTAGAAATTTACTGACAGTTTTTCCACGTGTCAGAATTAGATCATTTCTTTGTAATTAAATAGCTTTGGGAATATTCACCACTGTCGATAGTTTTTCGGTAAACAGCCTTCACAGCGAATGCTTACCCATGAGTATTACCGGGTAAAACTTTCCATCCACAAATTCACAGGCCCAACAATATCGACTCTCAAATTTAACTTATTTGATTTGTAAGAGTGCATTGCCTGATAGTGCGGACAAGCTTAATCAGTGCCTATGAATCACTCTCCAGAAAAACCATTTCTATCGACGCTGAAAGGCAATGTTCAATCCACGCCTCCGGTATGGCTGATGCGCCAGGCCGGTCGCTATCTCTCGGAATATCGGGAGGTGCGAGCGAAGGCAGCGAATTTCATTGATTTTTGCTTTTCGCCAGATCTTGCAGCGGAAGTGACCCTTCAGCCGATCAGGCGGTTTGGCTTTGATGCGGCAATCATGTTTGCCGATATATTACTCGTCCCAATCGCTTTGGGTCGAAAGGTCTGGTTTGTCGCTGGAGAAGGTCCGCGCCTGGAACCCTTTGATCCGGTGAATTATCGCGATCTGGATCTCAATCGAATGGAAGAAGTGCTCTCCCCTATTGGTGAAACACTACGCCGCGTGAAGCCAGAACTACCGGATGAGACTGCCCTCATCGGTTTTGCCGGTTCTCCCTGGACAGTCGCCACCTATATGATCGAAGGCGGTGGTTCCAAAGATCGTTGGAATACCCGTGTTGCCGCCTGGAGCACACCGCACGAATTTGACGGTATGCTTGACCGGATCGCTGATGTGACCGCGCAATATTTGATCATGCAGGCGGCAGCCGGCGCCGAAACCCTTAAACTGTTTGATAGTTGGGCCGAAGGTTTGCCTGAACCGCTATTCGAGCGGGTCATCATCCGGCCAACCAAGCGAATTATTGACCAGGTGAGAGAAGCTGGCGTGACCGTTCCGATAATTGGTTTCCCGCGCGGCGCTGGAACATTATATCCTCGCTATGCGCGCGAAACGGGTATCACGGCTATCGCGCTGGATACTGGCGTGCAGCCTGAATGGATGCGAGAGGTCCTGCCGGAAGGCATGCCGGTGCAGGGACATCTCGATCCAGCTGTTCTTATGGCCGGTGGCGACACGCTTAATCGAGAAGTTGATCGTTTGATCGCTGCCTGGTCCGGTCGACCCTATATATTTAATTTGGGGCACGGCATTACACCACATGTTCCCGTTGCTCATGTCGAGCAATTACTGGCCCGTATTCGCCAAGGAGAGTAGTCCTGACGCAATCGTCACCGACGAATAAAACCAAATTAGCCGTGGTCCTGCCTAATCTCGGTGGGCCTGATGGACCGGAATCGGTGCAACCTTTTTTGCGAAACCTTTTTCGCGATCCGGCCATTATTCAAGCGCCTTTCCTGATCAGAGAAGGGCTTGCCTGGTTGATTTCTACGTTGCGAGGCAAGTCTGCGCGCGCGAATTATGCCAAAATGGGCGGGGGATCTCCCTTGCTGCCGGGGACCATTAAGCAAGCAGATGCACTTAAAACGCTACTTGAGGACGAGCATTCGGATTTGGATGTCCGGGTTTTTCCGGCGATGCGTTATTGGCACCCATTTACCGAAGAAGTCGTTGCAAAAATAAAGGATTGGGGCCCAGACCAAACCGTTATATTGCCGCTTTACCCGCAATTTTCCACGACCACGACCGGATCATCCCTGACCGCATGGAAAAATGCTGGTGGTGGGGCGGCACAATCTGTCTGTTGTTATCCGACAGAAGAAAACTTTCTCGGTGCCCATAAAGAACTGATTGAAAAAGCTTGGAGTGATGCCGGAAGACCGGAGAATGTACGGGTTCTGTTATCTGCGCACGGCTTGCCGGAAAAAATAGTTGAAGCTGGCGATCCCTATCCCTGGCAGGTCAAACAGACCGCAGAAAAACTCATGGCAGACTTGCCGCAATTTGGTGATTGGCAGATTTGTTATCAGAGTCGCGTCGGGCCGATGAAGTGGATAAGTCCCTCAACAGACGATTCGATTATCCAGGCGGGTGAAGATGGTAAGCACATATTGCTGGTTCCGATTGCCTTTGTATCTGAGCACATCGAGACACTGGTTGAGCTGGATGAGGAATATGCGCTGCTGGCGGAGCAAAACGGCGTTCTAGGCTACACTCGGGTCCCCGCACTTGGGACACACTCGTTATTTATCAAAAGCTTGGGTAAAATTGTTATGTCGGTGATTGGGACCGAACAAGGCTTGCGATCGGGATGTGAGGGATTGAAGTGTCCATCGGATCGTCGCGGCTGTCCGCACAACAAATAGGATCAGGATGACGCAGATGATTTTGGAAGGATATGACTGGTTCAGGGCTTTTCACATCCTGTCGGTTATCGCTTGGATGGCGGGATTACTCTATCTGCCACGTCTGTATGTCTATCATTGTACAGCAACACCCGGCGGCGAACTCGACGAGACGCTCAAGAAGCAGGAAACCGGTCTCCTGAAGATCATCATGAACCCGGCGATGATCGCCGCGTGGGTTTTCGGAGCATTTTTGATCTGGTCCAATATGGAACGGGCAGGGGGTTGGGAAATCTTCTTAGGCTGGGCCTGGGTCGCAAAATTTGTCTTGATCTCAATTATGACCGGCCTGCATCATGTGCTGGCGCTTCGCTATAAGCATTTCCAGGCGGGGACAAATGACTGGCCACATATACGATACCGATTCCTCAATGAGGCGCCCTTCATCACGGCGATACTGATTGTCCTGATAGCTGTCGTCGCGCTCAAATAGGAAAGTCCACATCTGATTGCTTGACGTTTGTCTATGTGCGTGGCAAGTCTTTGATACCTCCTGTTCAGGAGCCAATCCTTCCCTGACGACAGATGCATCGAATACAGTTGCGCGCGTCAGCCCCTCAAAGAACCGGTCGCCTTTTCATTTCGGCATCCGGATTGCTTATATCCAACTGTCTCCGTCCGGAGATGGCTATCTTTCACGACATGTAGATTTATCATGACCGACGAAACCGAGACGCCCGCCCTTTTGAAGGGAATTGAGCGTATGACGCTCCAAGACCTCAAGGAAAAGAAGCCAACAGCGCTTCTTGAATTCGCTGAGGCGCTCGAAATTGAAAATGCCTCCACCATGCGCAAACAAAGTATGTTGTTTGCTGTCCTAAAAACGCTGGCCGAACGCGATGTAGAAATCCACGGCGGTGGCGTTTTGGAAGTACTGCAGGACGGTTTCGGCTTTCTGCGCTCTCCAGAATCCAATTATTTGGCTGGACCAGACGACATTTATGTCTCCCCGACGCAGATTCGAAAATTTGGTTTGCGCACCGGTGACACGGTTGAAGGTGAAATTCGCAGCCCGCGGGACGGAGAACGGTATTTTGCCCTTCTCAAGGTCAATTCGATCAATTTCGAAACACCTGAAGCAGCGCGCCACAAAGTGCACTTCGATAATCTGACACCTCTCTATCCAGAAAATCGGTTTGTCATTGAAAATGTCGATCCGACCCGCAAGGATCGCTCGGGACGTGTTATCGATATCGTCGCACCACTTGGTAAAGGCCAGCGTGGTTTGATCGTTGCGCCACCTCGGACGGGTAAGACGGTTCTGCTGCAAAATATTGCACACGCTATTGAAGCCAATCACGAAGACAGCTTCCTAATGGTTTTGCTCATTGATGAGCGGCCAGAAGAAGTGACCGACATGCAGCGGACAGTGAAGGGTGAAGTAATTGCCTCCACCTTTGACGAACCGCCAACGCGCCACGTCCAAGTTGCTGAAATGGTGATTGAAAAAGCGAAACGCCTGGTTGAACACGGTCGTGATGTCGTGATCTTGCTGGATTCAATTACTCGCCTGGGTCGCGCCTATAACACCGTGGTACCAAGCTCTGGCAAGGTCCTCACCGGTGGTGTCGATGCCAATGCCCTGCAGCGCCCTAAGCGCTTCTTCGGTGCTGCACGTAATATCGAGCACGGTGGATCTCTGACGATTATTGCGACTGCGCTGATTGATACAGGCAGCCGTATGGATGAAGTGATCTTTGAGGAGTTCAAAGGCACGGGTAATTCCGAGATCATTCTGGATCGCAAAGTCGCCGACAAACGCGTCTTCCCGGCGATCGATATTTTGAAGTCTGGAACTCGAAAAGAAGAATTGCTGGTCGAAAAGAGCCAGTTGCAGAAAATGTACGTTCTGCGTCGTATTCTCAATCCAATGGGGGCCCAGGACGCGATCGAATTCCTCCTTGATAAGCTCCGCCAGACCAAAACGAATGATGAATTCTTCGATTCAATGAACACCTGATATTGAAGCCATTCTCAATGAAAAGCCCGTCCCATAGCAAGGGCGGGCTTTTTTGTGCGCATTATCGATAATCAGTCGAGCTTGTCCGGCATCATAAATTGGCGCGATGCTGCCTCTGAGTTGAGACGCGCCGCACTATACCAGCGATCAAGTGCAGATTTGTCAGGACAAACCTCCGTTTCGGCGATCAATGATATGAACGCCAGTGTTTTGGTGACCGATCTCTTAGATGGAGTACCGGCCTTATTGGCGATGCCTGTAATGGCGCGATCATAGATCCAGACGGCCTCCAGAAATTCATGATGGCGCAGCAGGTGCTTCGCCATGTCCACATGTGCAAGGTGATCAAATTTGGAGATATCCAGGCTGGAATCCAAGAACGCTTCAATCTCGGCGTCATTGGTTGGCATCATTTGCCTTCTCCGTCATTCGGTGACTATCAGACGCCGTCAGCTCAAGATCATATACAGAGCGTAATTTGTTGATTTTACGTATTGTTTCTTCGCTGAATGGCGCCTTGCCTTCAAAGCTGTGCCAGACAATACCTTCAAGCAAATCACCAAGGCTCAGATCTAGATATTCCGACAATCCCTTGAGGACTTTAAGCGTTGAAGTTTCCAGCCTGACACCGGTTTGTGTTCGGGTAGATGTGTTTTTCATACCGCTACCATGGTAACAAAATACCATATATGCACGGTTTTCCTAGCGGAATACAGTCCCCGATCTGTTCCTGAGGGGTAAAGCAGGCTTTGATCGGTTTCCAATTTGGAGAACCGACATGTCCCAGACACCTAAGTACGACCTCTACCACGCTCCCAGAACCCGCTCTGTCCGTGTCAGGTGGCTATTGGGAGAGATGGGACTGCCGTGCACACTCCACGACGTACAATTTGCCAGTCGGCCACCGGGTGATGAAAACTATGGTGAGGTGCACCCGCTGCGAAAAGTACCGGCATTCCAGGACGGCGATATCAGTGTTTTTGAGAGCCTCGCCATTTGCCAGTATATTTTGGGAAAGAACCCGGGATCTCCCCTTGAAGTCACGCCGGATGAGCCAGATTATGGGCGGTATTTGCAATGGCTGCATTTCGGGGAGGCGGGCATGATGATGCCGGTATCCATGTTGCTGGCCCACACTACACTCTTACCAGAAGACAAGCGCGACCCGGGCATTGTGGCTTGGGGTCGATATGAGACCGGTAAAATTTTGACCTTCCTGTCTGAACACGCCATCGCCGACCGCGAATTTATCGCGGCAGATAGATTTACCGCGGCGGATATCTCGATCACCTACATGTTGTTTTTGCTCAAAGTGATCAGAGAATTTGGCGATGCGCCTGAAAACCTCAAAACCTATTTCAAGAAGATGACCTCCCGGGAGGCCTGGGTCATCGCCACGGGATAGAGGTGATGGCGACCGTTCAAACCGGCGACCGCCACGCATTTGAGTGAGTTCGCCAAGGAATTTAACAGCATAACTGGTTAACCTTGCCGAACAGGATGGTCGGTCATCAAACGTGTGAATTATCTTACAAACGCCTGTATCTCGACCTGTCTCACATTCCCCTATGAAACAGGTGAAATCATCCAGATTTGATCAAGGGACAACACCTGGCTGCGACCTGACCAACCCGTTCTAGGGCTTTGTCTACGGGCGGTTGAAATGGATGAAAACATCACCGGCGGCCAAAAGGGATGAAGTGTGGCTGCCGAGGGATGAATGGTTGATCAAATTGCTCGATCAGGCACAAACTCTGTCAGCGAGGCGCATTCCAACATCGACAGAATATCGTTCCGAAACCGGCAATTCGATGCCATTCGTTAGCCGCACCTCACGGACCCGCTCTCCACGAGCCGTCGTCGAGATTACAAGGTCTGGATTGACCAAATGAGATCGATGGATTCGAACAAACCCAGCCGAAGTCAGCGACTGGGTGAGGGACGCCATTGTGGCTCGGTGCAGGACATCGCGCCCTGGCAGGTGAAGCGCAATATAATTGCCTTGAGCCGTCGCGCCTTGAATGTCTGCTATTTGAATATACTCAACACCGTCGTGAGATTTGACGGCGAGACTGCTCGATTGGCTTGTTGTGCTGACTCGAACGATGGCGGGTTTGCGAGTGAGACGCCCCGTCATGATCAATAAGATAAAAAACGTTACATCCCACATCCAGTCGGTCAGTTGAAACGTTGTGAGGGCCTCCAAGGGGGTCAGCTCTGTCCCATAGGAGAAAGCGATTGCCGCATAAATGGCGATGACACCCATGCAGAGCATACCGCAGATCAAGCCCGTCCAGAGCGTACCGGTCAAACCCACATCTCGCGACGATGAAGCCCAACGAAAAATCATTGGCCCCAGAACCAGCCAGGGTGCCATCCCCTTTGCCCACCCGGCCAGATAAAAAGCAAAGGTGGCGGACGCACTGCCTCTGACCGATTGGTCAATCCAAGCACAAAATGCAAACAACAAGACCGTCGCGAGCCAGGCAAGGGATGTTCCCCCGACGAGCATCAGCAGTTTGCGATGTTTGTTAGGAATCAAATCAGAATAAGTGCGCCGGTCGCGCCAGATGCTACGCGATGCCTGCGGATCTGAATTCGCAGCGCTCGTGGACAAATCCACATCACGGCCGGTTGAGCCAATTGTATCGACGATTGCCAAAATAAATCTCGCTTAAACCTGTACAGGTTCAAAATGCCGGAATGTGGCACCGCTAAGCAACCCGTAGGCAGATGACATTTTCGGCATTAGCGATAAAGGTGGATGGCGGCAGGAGGTGACAGTGGCGGGCAATGGATGTATTCGCCTGTGAGCCTTGCCAAACTCGCGATAAATCCCCATTTAAATCTTGCAGCCGAACACCAATGGGTGGGATCTGAATGCCCAGCCCATAATCACGTTGAAAGCGTCTGACTGATGAAAACAACAATATATGCGCTATCAACGGCTTCGGGGCAGGCAGGTGTCGCTGTGATACGGATCTCCGGTCCCGAGACCGGACCGATCCTGGATCAAATAGCCGGCCTCCCGCGCCCGGAAGCTCGTAAGGCCGCCCTGCGAAAGATGAGCCATCATGACGGCGACAGTTTCGACAACGGGCTGGCGCTTTGGTTTCCCGGACCAACGAGTTTCACAGGCGAAGATTGCGCGGAGCTTCATCTGCATGGGGGTGTAGCGGTCCTAGATGCGGCGTTTGCAACATTAGGCGCGCTAGGAGCCGTGCCGGCTCAGGCGGGTGAATTTACTCGCCGGGCGTTTGAGAATGACAAGCTGGACTTAACGGAGGCTGAGGGCCTCGCCGACCTTATCGAAGCCGAAACCGAGGGGCAGCGACGCCAGGCCCTAGCGCAGCTCACGGGCTCCCTGCGAATTCTTTACGAGCAATGGCGCGAAGATTTGATCGCAGCGATGGCGTCGATTGAGGGTGAAATCGACTTCCCAGAGGAAGAAGATGTCCCGGACGCGCTGTCTCATAAAGCTTATGGGCCAATTACGAACTTGATTGATTCAATGGCGGTCCATCTGGAGGATGGTAAGCGCGGCGAAAGAATACGTACGGGTTTTTCCGTGACGCTTATTGGTGCTCCGAATGCCGGTAAATCAAGCTTGCTTAATCGTCTGGCCAAGCGCGAAGCTGCGATCGTAACCGACATCCCAGGGACAACACGCGATATTGTTCAGGTCAGGCTCACTATGGCCGGTTTCCCGGTGGTAATTTCAGATACAGCTGGCTTAAGAGAAGCGGTCGATTCCATTGAGGCTGAAGGCGTGCGTCGCGCGCTGGATAGTGCAGATAGCGCGGATTTGCGGATTGGCGTTGCAGATGCCCGGTCTCAGGAAGAGATGGAGGGGCTACGGGGGCGCCTGCAGGATGGTGACCTTCTGGTTCTAAATAAAACTGATTTGGCCCCCAAAGTGGCTCGTGAAAGCGGGTACCCGGTCAGCGCCAAGTCCGGTGATGGCGTCGCGGCGCTTGAGGCCAGAATAGAAACGATCGTGCAGGACCGTTTGAGCACCACTGAAATGCCAGCGCTTAGTCGCGCGCGCCACCGAAGGGCTGTGCTCGAAGCCCATGCCGCGCTCACGCGAGCGCTGGACGCGCTCGCACATGCACCTGAACTAGCAGGGGAGGACGCGCGCCTTGCGGTGCGGGCGCTAGAAAGCCTCACGGGTCGCGTCGACGTTGAAGATATTCTGGATCGGGTTTTCAGCCAATTTTGTATTGGCAAGTAAAAGCGCAAGCGGATGTTTCACGTGAAACATCTGGACTCTCCCTCGACTCTGGACACTGCCACGCTTATGTAATCGCGCCTGATCTGCTTGATTTGAATTGCATCTGGAATCCACAACATGAAAACCTGGGACGTCATTATTATCGGCGGCGGCCATGCTGGTTGCGAGGCAGCATCGGCAGCCGCGCGAACAGGCGCTAAAACCCTACTCTTGACCCATAATGTCGATACAATCGGGGAAATGTCTTGCAATCCCGCGATCGGTGGTTTGGGAAAAGGTCATTTGGTTCGTGAGATTGATGCGCTTGACGGCGTGATGGGGCGAGTGGCTGATGCTTCGGGTATTCAGTTTCGGCTACTTAATCGTTCCAAAGGGCCTGCTGTACGCGGTCCGCGCACACAGTCTGACCGCGCGCTCTATCGATCGGCCATGCAGGCAGCCCTAAAGCAGCAAGCAAATCTCGAGATCCTTGGTGTGGCGGTAGAAGATCTGCTCATGGACGGTCAGCGATGCACCGGTGTCATCGATGTGAATGGCATTGAATACAAAGCGGGTAGTGTGGTGCTGACCACAGGCACCTTTCTGAAGGGGGTTATCTTCCAGGGAAGCACAAGGACTCCGGCCGGGCGTTTCGGCGAGCAGCCCTCAATTGGGTTGTCAGAGCGTTTATATGGTCTCGACTTGCAAATGGGACGTCTCAAAACAGGTACGCCAGCGCGGCTTAAAAGGTCATCTATCAATTGGACCTCGCTCGAACAGCAACAAGCAGATGATTTACCGGTCCCCTTTTCTTTCATGACCGACAAGATCGAAATTCCACAAATATCCTGTGCGATTACCCACACAACTCAATCCACGCACGAGATTATTCGAGACAATATTGAGAAATCCGCAGTCTATAGCGGAGCTATCGCAGGCAAGGGCCCCAGATATTGCCCGTCCATCGAGGATAAAGTTGTTCGCTTTCCGGACCGAACCGGTCATCAGGTCTTCCTCGAGCCTGAAGGTTTGAGCGATGATACGGTTTATCCAAACGGCATCTCAACCTCGCTGCCAACGGATGTACAGGATGCTTTCCTGAAAACCATGCCCGGTCTCGAAGCTGTTGAGGTTATCCGGCATGGCTACGCAATCGAGTATGATTATGTGGATCCGCGAGAGCTCGATGTGACGCTCCAGGTGAGACAGGTTCCCGGCCTCTGGCTCGCAGGTCAGATCAATGGCACCACAGGGTATGAAGAGGCTGGCGCTCAGGGATTGATGGCAGGTCTCAACGCTGCATTGTCAGCAGGTGGCGCCAGGCCTTTTGTGCTCGGGAGATCTGAGGCTTATATCGGAGTTATGATTGACGACCTTACCACCAGGGGTGTCAGCGAACCCTATAGAATGTTCACATCGAGAGCCGAATATCGTCTCACATTACGAGCAGATAATGCCGATCAAAGACTGACCGCAATGGGAATAGGTCTAGGTGTTGTCAGTGAGGCAAGAGCGCTAAGATTTACTGAAAAGACAAATCTCTTGAACGGTGCCAGGGCGATCGCGCAAACCCTGACACTGACACCGCAGCAAGCTTCCAAACATGGACTATCGGTCAATTCGGACGGAAAGCGCCGAAATGTAAGCGACCTGCTGGCATATCCGAATATTGACTGGAACCAACTTGTGGAAATTTGGTCAGAGTTAAAATCAATTCCCGCCCACATTGCTGAACAGGTAGAGATAGACGCACTTTATGCGGGCTATCTTGAGCGGCAGCAGGCTGACATCGCTGCCTTCAAGCGTGACGAGGCCGTCCAAATACCGCGTGACCTTGAATACATCCGCATTGGTGGCCTTTCAAATGAGGTCCGGGAAAAGCTTGAACAAGCCCGTCCAGAAACTTTGGGGCAGGCCGCCCGTATTGAAGGTATGACCCCGGGTGCTTTGACTGCGGTTCTCGCTTTCGTAAAGCGTGCCAAAAAGAAGGAAATCGCCCGTTGAGCCCAGAAGAATTTCAAACCCAGACCGGTGTTTCACGTGAAACACTTCAGGGCTTCCAGGATTGGAATGATCTCCTGGTCGAATGGAGTGAGCACACAAACTTGGTTGGAAAATCGACGCTCCCCGAATTTTGGGAGCGCCACGCGTTGGACAGCTATCAATTGATGGAGCATTTACCCAAGGGCGGGCTCAAAATAGCGGATCTAGGCGCAGGGGCGGGCTTTCCAGGAATCGCATTGGCGTTGGGTGCCGCCGATAAGGGCCTTAAATACGATGTTGTCCTGGTGGATTCGGTGGGCAAAAAAGTCGAGTTTCTCAAACAGGTCATCAACAAAACCGGCATCAAAGCCGAAGCAAGAGCCATGAGAGTCGAATCACTCGACCCTGCCGAGGGCTTCAATATCGTGACGGCTCGCGCATTCGCTCCCCTGAATAAATTATTGGAATATGCCGCTCCGCTGTTGAAAACCGGGGCTCAAGGGCTGTTTTTCAAGGGCCGGTCATACCAGGAAGAATTGACCAAAGCGCGTAAACACTGGACATTCGAACTCAAAGTCATACCAAGTCGTACCAGTGACGCGGTGATATTGAACTTCAGTGAGGTAAAGCGTGTCCGATGAGATTGTGGGCCACAATGCGCCCAAGATAATCGCCATAGCGAACCAAAAAGGCGGCGTTGGTAAGACGACAACCGCTATAAATTTGGGGACAGCTCTGGCAGCTATCGGCCAAAAAGTTGTCATCATCGATCTTGATCCCCAGGGCAATGCATCGACCGGATTGGGCGTCTCCAAAGCCGATCGTATAAAGACCTCATACGATGTTATTGTTGGAGAAGAGCGCTTGCAGGACGCATTGGTGCAGACCAGCGTGCCCGGGCTTCAAATCGCCCCTTCCGATGTAGAGTTGTCAGGAGCCGAACTCGAACTTGCCAACGCCCCGAGACGCTCCTACCGCCTGCGCGCGGCAATTGAGCACTATTATCGGGACCTCACTTCGCGTTCCGAGGGGTGTGATTACATCCTGATCGATTGCCCACCATCGCTCAACCTCCTCACGGTCAATTCGATGGCCGCGTCCAATTCAATCCTGGTACCGCTACAATGCGAGTTCTTCGCACTCGAAGGGCTGACTCAATTAATGCGAACCGTCGATCTGGTGCGAAACCATCTGAACCCCAACCTTGAGATACAAGGTATTGTTCTTACAATGTATGATACACGAAACTCGCTCTCTCCGGAAGTTGCGGCCGATGTTCGCGCGCATTTCGGAGACAAGGTCTACACGACGATGATCCCCAGAAATGTTCGGGTTTCCGAAGCACCATCCGTTGGGAAACCTGTTCTGCTTTACGATCTTAAATGTGCCGGATCGCAAGCCTATGTAGGCCTGGCCAAAGAGGTCGTTCAACAAGAGCGCAAAGCCAAACAACAAAATGAAAGAGTACCAGCATGAGTGCGAGCGATAAAAACAAGCGCCTCGGACGGGGTTTGTCAGCGCTTCTTGGAGAGCCTGACGTCGAGTCTAGGGGCTCTGATACCAGCACAGAGCCGCAAGCGACGTCTCAGAGCGGTGTGAAGTCTCTGCCGATAGAGCTCATTCGACCCAATCCCGATCAACCACGCAGAAATATCACCGCCGAAGAACTTAAAGCGCTCTCGGACTCGGTCGCCGAAAAAGGCATCGTCCAACCCATTCTAGTGCGTCCCATAAATGAGACCGGCGCAAATTGGGAAATCGTCGCAGGCGAACGCCGGTGGCGTGCGGCTCAAATCGCCAAGCTGCACGAAATCCCGGCATTGGTTCGTGAGCTGACCGATCGAGAAACACTGGAAATAGGGATCGTTGAAAACGTCCAGCGCGCTGACCTCAATCCTGTAGAAGAGGCGCGCGGCTACAAACAGCTCATCGACCGTTTTGGCAATACGCAGGAAGATGTCGCGCAGGCTGTGTCTCGAAGCCGCAGTCATGTGGCGAATATGGTTCGTTTGCTCGCGCTTCCAGATGGTGTGTTGGCGTTTCTTGAGGATGGCCGGATTTCTGCCGGACATGCTCGTGCTATTGCCACAGCCCCTGATCCGGTTTCCCTGGCTGAAGTTATCGTAGAAAAAGGCCTCTCTGTTCGAGCCGCAGAAATGTTGGCCCGTGAAGCGTTGGACCGACCAGCGCCGGAGAAAAAATCCAGACAAGCTGCTGAGTCCCGCGATAAGGATGCTGATACGCGCGCTCTGGAATCTGATGTTGCTGCCCGGTTGGGACTGTCTGTCGATATTCGCCATGGAGCCAAAGGTGGTGAAATCCGTGTCGAATACACAACACTCGAACAGCTTGATGATGTGTGTCGCCGGCTAAGTTCGCAGTCTGGCTGACAATCAGCCGCGCAATTTAGCGGCACCGCGCGCCAGCCTGAGAACCAGATCGCCGACAAGGGCATTCGCGGGTGAGCCAGACTTTTTGACAGCGCGCTCTGTGTCGAAGGCGAATTGCCGCGCTGCATCCAGACGGCGACCGCTCCAAAAGGACATTTGTCGTTTAAACTGGCTTGCCGCCGGACCAAATCGAGGGGCGCCAGTTCGGGCGATTGCGATTTCGTTACCGCCTGCCGCCTGCGCGGCCCCAAGCTGATCGATGCGACGTTGCAGGGCGCGCAGAACCGCAACCGGACTGACTCCGCCGCTTAAAGCCCGGGCATAGGCGTTGTCTGCGCCACCAATATTGCCATCCAGAACCGTCCCAATAATGGCATTCAAATCGGCTTCACCCTGCTCAGCAGCTATGGCCGCAATATCGGCTTCGTCCACAGCCCCTTCACCATTTCGTTGGGAGGTTAGTCCTTTGTATAAAATAAGTTTTTCTATCTCCCCTCGCGCCAGCCCGCGATCTCCTTCAAGTCGGGGCAGCCAAGCGTTTCGGGCATCCACGGACAGCTTGAGCCCCTCCGCACCCAACATGTCGTCGGCGATCTGGGCAAGTGATTGACTAGTATCGGCATAACAGGCGATGGCGGCGGCCTTTTTAGCCGGCTCAAACGCCTTGCGAAGCTTCCCGCGCGGGGTGAGGTCACCAGATTCAACGACAAGGTTGGCTTCAAAACCGATTTGACCGGATTCAAGCTCCGAAAGAAGTGCGACTATTGGCCCATTACCAGTTTCGCCGGACAGCCGAACGCGGACCAGTCGTCGGCCTCCCGTCAACGACATTGCGACCACAGCATCCGCCAAACATGCGGGGTCAGCCTTGAGATCGTCGTCGGTTAGCTGTGTTACGCAGAAGGGGTCGTCCGGGTCATCGACCAGCGCGCAGCCAAGTCGACTGGCACGCTCATTCACCAGGCCCCGATCAGGTCCATAAATAAGATAGGCTTGAAAATCTGCGGCTGGCTGTGTGATCCGCGCATCAACATCACGCGGAGCAATCTTCACCATCCGTCTTGATCCTGAAGCGCCCGGGCCAGCTGTATAACCAGTCGATTGGCGACCATCTGCGCTGCGCGTTCTTCAGCATCGCGTTCTGCAGCCAGTGAAGCATAGACCGACGAAGAGACATCATAAGACGCTTCGCTGGAAATGCGTCCAGTCACCAAAGCGTCAGCATTTCCGGCCATATGCAACTCATACTGAACCTCAAGTTCTACGGCGAAGCGGGCAGCAATCGCGTCTGCGCCCACACCGAGGCCGAGTTTATTGATCTCAGTCGTCGTCTGAAGCGTATAGTGCCCGGAGGCGCCTCGAGAGCCGAGGCGATCATACAGGGCTTCCTGGAGCAGAAAATCTACACGCTCAGGGCCTGTCACCACGGAAATATCTTGCAGACCATTGGCCAGACCCGCCGAGCCGTACATGGGCGTGAATCCGCAACCGGTCAGCATGGCTGAAACCAGAAACACCAGACCCGTAATAACTGACCGCTTGGCACGCATGATTTTTATCCCGCGACGATATTTACAATGCGATCGGGAACCACGATCACTTTGCGTATCGTAAGGCCTTCCAGCGTTCGCGCCACCCCTTCATCGGCAAAAGCCAATTCTTTGATGGATTCCTGATCAGCACCCTTGGGCGCATGGATCTCTCCGCGGCGCTTACCATTGATCTGAACGGGCATGGTGATAATGCTTTCGACCAATAAGGCAGGGTCGGCGTCAGGCCATGCAGTATCGATCACCATGCCATCGCCGCCAATGCGATCCCAACATTCTTCCGCCATATGAGGGATAAACGGAGAAATTAATCGTGCCAGAATACCCAGACATTCCGCGCGCGCACTCAACATATCTGCATCAGCGCTGTCGCTTTTGCGCAAGACATTGGTCAGGTCATGGATCTGGGCAATGGCGGAATTGAAACGAAACTCCTCAATCGCATCCGTGACAGTCTTGATGCTCTTGTGAGCGGCCTTGCGAATTTCCAACGCCTCACCTGTAGCGTCCAAGGCAATTGTATCCGGTCCCGGAGCGCCGGCAGGCAGCGCATCGAACGTGGTCCAAAGGCGCTGGATAAACCTCCAAACACCATCCACACCGCTGTCCGTGTATTCGACATCACGCTCTGGTGGTGAGTCCGACAAGACAAACCAGCGCGCCGCATCGGCGCCCTTGTCCTCGATAAATGCGTCCAGATCGACGACATTCTTCTTGGACTTCGACATTTTTTCGATCGCGCCGACCGTAACCGGCCGACCGGTTGCATTTTCGATATAGCCGTCGTCTGTCGGTGTCACGTCATCCGGTAACAACCACAGGCCTGTTTCCGACTTATAGGTTTCGTGCGTCACCATTCCCTGGGTAAACAAACCCTCGAAAGGTTCACCCTTTTCCATATTCATCATGCTGGCATCATTGAGTGCGCGGGTGAAAAAGCGAGCATAGAGAAGGTGCAGAATCGCGTGTTCAATACCGCCGACATATTGGTCGACGGGCATCCAATGCTCTGCTTGCGCGGCCTCGAAAGGTTCATCCTCAGACCAGGGAGAGGTGAAGCGCAGGAAATACCAGGACGAGCACACGAAAGTATCGAGCGTATCGGTTTCCCGAACAGCCGGCTTGCCACAGGACGGACAGTCCGTGTGCTTCCAGGTCGGATGACGTTCGAGCGGATTACTCGGCTCGTCGAAGGTTACATCTTCGGGCAATTTGATCGGTAGTTGGTCCTCAGGCACACCCACAACACCACAATCATCGCAATGGACGATCGGTATCGGACACCCCCAATAACGCTGGCGGGAGACCAACCAGTCGCGCAGGCGATAGGTGGTTGCCCCTTTACCCAGGTCCAGCTTTTCGAGCTCGCCAATGGCGCGTTCAATCGCGTCCGTCGTGCTCAAACCATCCAGGAATTGCGAGTTATAAATCGTGCCCGGGCCGGTATAGGCTTCAGTGTCGACGCTATACCCATCCGCTTCGGTATTGGGAGGCAGGACTACGGGATTGACCGGTAAATCATATTTGCGGGCAAAGTCCAGATCGCGCTGGTCACCGGCCGGTGAACCGAAGACGGCACCAGTCCCATAGCTCGAAAGCACGAAATTGGCGGCCCAGACGGGCAATTCCCAATCCTTATTGAATGGGTGTTGGACCGTAATACCCAGATCAATCCCGCGTTTCGGCGCTTTTTCGATTTCTGCCGCCGTCGTGCCCATGCGCGCGCACTCGTCCATGAATTGGCCAATGGAAGGGTCGTCTTCCGCCAATTTCTGAACAATCGGGTGATCGGCAGCCAGGGCCAGGAAGCTGGCACCAAACAGCGTATCCGGGCGTGTCGTGAACACGTCAATGGTTTCACCGAATTCGGACACAATCTGTGGATCAGTGATCGGGAAACGCACCTCTGCGCCCCGGGAGCGACCGATCCAATTGGATTGCATCACCCGTACTTTTTCTGGCCAGCGATCAAGATCGCCAATCGCATCGAGCAATTCGTCAGAGTATTCGCTGATCTTGAAGAACCATTGGTTCAGTTCGCGCTGCACCACGAGGGCACCGGAGCGCCAGCCACGACCATCTACAACCTGCTCATTGGCCAGAACGGTCTGGTCAACCGGATCCCAATTGACCTTAGCGGTTTTTTGATACGCCAGGCCGCGCTCGTGGAGTTTCAGGAAAATCGCCTGCTGGTGGCGATAATAGTCTGGCTTGCAGGTGGCGAGCTCCCGGCTCCAGTCCAGAGCCAATCCCAAGCGTTGCAATTGACCGCGCATAATGTCGATATTCTGTAGCGTCCACTCACCCGGGTGCACATTACGCTCGCGCGCCGCATTCTCCGCCGGCAAGCCAAAAGCGTCCCAGCCCATTGGGTGAAGGACATCAAAGCCCCGCGCACGTTTATAGCGCGCGACGACATCGCCCATTGTGTAATTGCGTGAATGCCCGACATGAATTCGGCCGGACGGGTAGGGGAACATCTCAAGCACGAAATATTTCGGCTTGTCTGGCTCCCCGTCCTCGCCGCTATCTGCCTGTGGACCAAGGGCGCGGAAGGAATCGTTCTCCGCCCAGGCCGCCTGCCATTTCGGTTCGGCCTCGCGAGGATTATATCGGCTCATATGTGTGGTCCGCGGCGATGCCGCGCCTTTGGGCTTTCGAGTGTATTAGTCGTCCAATTGCGCAATACGCAACTGACGGGCGCGAGTCAGGATGGCGTTTTCAATCTCGATCGACGTATCCGAATTCGTCTCGGCATCGATCCAGCCACCAAATTCATCACGGACCTGACGGAAGACGCTGACGGCCAGCGCATCAGCGCGCAAGCGCGTGTCAAGAATATAGACGGTCAGCTTGAAGCGTTCGGTTGTCATCTGAGGATTGGCGTACCAATCCGTGATGATCACACCGCCGAAGGGGTCGACTTCAGACAGGGGCATGAAATTAATCGTATCCAGGCTGGCGCGCCATAGATATCCGTTGACGCCAATACCCTCATCGGACGGCTGGGCCGTGCGACGTAATGGGTTTGGCAGCGACGGAAGGCGGAAGCCCCCGGATTGGTTTTGTTCAGCCGTTGTGCCGGCATCGGCGGTCGTGTCATTCCCGCGTGACGCGCAAGCAGGAAGAATGAGGATGGCAGCACACAAGATGGCGCCAAGAATCCTACGGTCAGACATTTACCGTGACTCCTTGAAAGAGAACTAGATTAACCCACAGAACAGGTAGACGCGCACCGCGTCAAACTAAAATCGCGGCGCATGTATAACACGCGATCACAGGCTTGCCAGCGTCTAGAGTCACCCACCGTAAGCGTGGCGCTTGTGCAACAGGCCGTTCCGAATAGGCCGCACTCTATGACGGCACGCTTGACCGGACCGGTTTGCTCCGATCCTTTGTACCGCGACGTCCGGGGGGACGGGGCCGATCGGCGGGGCCGTGAGTTATGATGCGGACAATCAGCGCGATATCTATCGCAGCCATGTTTGCAGGACTTGCGGGCCCGCCGGCAACCGCCCAGGCTAATGAGCCTTGGGCGCTGGACGACACCACAGAAATTCAAATCAAGTTTGATCTGGGCAGCGTTTTTGTCGCTGGACCTGATCGTCTTGTAGACGAAAATATTCTGGCGGATGTCCAGGCGGGCTTCGAGCTTGAATCCTATACCGAGCAAAATTTGCGATGGGGTGCGGTTGTCCAATTGCGAGCCGAGCGCGATAGCGGGCGTCGCGCATGGGGCGGTCGCAGTGGTGATTGCCCACCCGGTTTCGGTGATTGTCCGACTGTTTATGACGGAATTTCCAATCGGCCGGTCAGGGCCGCGATGTCAGGCTTCCACGCCGCGGGGGCAGCCCTTAATGATGATTGGCGATTTGCGGCCCAGTCTGCATATCTTTTTGTCGATACGGGTTGGGGCGACCTTCGCGTGGGTTACGGCTCTGGGGCCGCAGATATGGACCCGGAAAAGGGCCCAACCGCATTTCGTCTGGCCCGCGCTGATGGCGGCCGAGTGGATTTAACTGGCCTGTCCGGAGCGCGAACCCGCAATCTCACCTCCGGATTTTCGCCCAAGCTGAGTTTTCGATCGATTGAACTCGGTCAGGTTTCAACAGTGGGTGTGGGGCGCTTTTCGGTGTCCTACACGCCGGAAGTTCGCGATTGCGGTGTCGATTTTTGCGCACAGGAATACGGACCTGAGGGCCTGCTGTCACCACGCGCGTCCGGCGTCTGGGAATTGGGTGCACGCTATGCCGTCAATCAGGGTGATCATGAATTTGCTCTGAGTCTTGGTGTCTCGAGATCATCGGACGCGACAGGGCGTGCGGGTTTTGATGGTGTGAACACCGAAGATGTCGGCCTCTCTTGGCGAAACGGTAATTTTAGCGCTGGCCTGCGCGGCCTGGCCTCCAATAACGGTGTTAACGGACAGTTGGGCTATCAGGCATGGTCAGGGTCCATTGGATATGAGGCCGGTCCCTGGCTCTCCGTCCTTGAATACGCTGCCTTCAGTGATGATCTGATCCACACCGACGGAGACACACTGCAAATAAGCACATCCCGCTTTGTTGGAGACGACTGGATTGTGGGGTTTGGTGTGCAGCAATCCCGCCGCGACGAGCCCGGCACAACAAGCCTTGGGCGCGTAAGGATCGAACGTGAGGCAACCGCTCTTTTTGCCGAGCTTGGTTGGCAGTTTTGACATATTCGCCACAGGCGAAATGATTCTTTCGAAAAGCACGAAGATTCCCCTTGGGCTCAGCGGATCTAATGGATATGGTTAGGTCTCGAGGGAGCAGTCGCATGGACGACAAGGTCACATTGACCGGGACAGCACAGATGAGCGTTGTTGCATTTGCAACAGCGCTGCTTTTGTGTGCGCCATCCGCTCTGGCTCAAGAAGGGCCGATTGCCACGCCGGCCACCAGCCCCGTAACGTCTTTGATCGCGGAAAACTCCGAGTCCGAGACCGAAACAGCCTGGTATGACGCCTTCACGCTCTCGATGAACGATTCTTCCGATGCTATTTTTGATGAGCCCGCCACTGTGGACTGGGAATCTGATAATGGTCGCTGGGGCATCATGCTGGGCATCACAGACGGTCGCAATGAATCCCAGATTGATGACCCGGATCTAAGCGCATCAGCGTTTTATAACTTCGGTGACCGCTTCCGTGTGGGCGGCGAGGTTCGACTGACGACGCCGGAAGACGATTTGTTTGGTGATCAGGAAAACGAAGAGCGGCGCCCAGAAGTGAAGTTTGAGTCCGCCCTGCGTTTCTAGCCCCATATTTTAGAGCAAGAGTAATGCAGCCGCAGAGAAGGTTTCTGCGGCTTTTTTAGTGCGTCAAACGTCAAGTGCTCCACTGACGCACGCGATCCCCGACAAACCCAACCCGATCAATTGCGGGCCGGTCCGCAAATTCACACCACCAAGCGCATGAATTCCTACCGCGCAGGAGCGGGCGAGGCTGGAGACGGCGTGAACACCCTTGGCCGTCCCGGCGCTGGGGCTGGTGCTTCGAAAAACCGGAGAATAGATCACGGTATCAACACCCACTTTGGCGGCCGCATAGGCTGCCGCTGGATTGTGAGCGGACGCTGTGAATAAGCGCCTATCGCCACGCCCGCGTTGCCTGGCCGCTAAATGCAGCCATTTCTCGGGCCAATGTATACCAACAACCCTGCCTTCACATCTGATCCGATCAGCCAGCACGAGATCAGCCGAAACCAGCAAAACAAAACCGCGACGCGCCGCGAGATCAGCCAATTTACGTCCTGTATCAAACCGGTTTGGCGCGCCGTAATGCCGATAGATAAGCGCGCTTCCCGGTTTCACACCCTCCGCCAAATCAAGCGGGCAGCCCGTTCTGTCCGGGTCTGTCATCACCAGAAGCGGTGGCAATTGGCCTCGCTTCCCACCTCGGACACGGTCCGCAAGTCTTGCCATTTTTCTGGCCACGTCATAAGGCGGCATCATGAATATTTCTCAGCAAATTAGTGAAGCGAGGGAGTTGATCCTTGCTCGCATCGCACACGCGACGCAAGTCTGCGACCGTCAGGCGGATGATATCAAGCTGGTCGCAGTATCAAAACGTCAGTCTGATGACCGCATTCTTGCAGCGCTGAGTGCCGGTCATCGCGTATTTGGCGAAAATCGGGTGCAGGAAGCGCAGGCCCATTGGGCGGCGCGCCGCGCGGAATATCCAGACTTGGAATTACGTCTGATTGGCCCACTGCAAAGCAATAAGGCTGCGGATGCTGTGGCCCTGTTTGATGTAATCGAGACGCTGGACCGGGAAAGCCTCGCCAGCGCGCTGCGCAAGGCGATCGATACGCAAAACCGGACCCCGCGCCTGTTTGTACAGGTCAATACCGGTGAAGAAGATCAAAAGTCTGGGGTCAATCCAAATGACCTCCCTGATTTTCTCGCAAGGATGAGCAGCACGCATGGGCTGAAAGTCGAGGGTTTGATGTGCATTCCGCCAGTCGAGGAAGCGGCATCGCTGCATTTTGCCTTGCTGGCCTGCCTCGCCGCCAATGCCGGTTTGACCAAGTTGTCGATGGGAATGAGTGCAGATTTCGAAACTGCGATCCGCATGGGCGCGACGTCGGTGCGGGTTGGATCGGCGCTGTTTGGCGCACGTGAGGGTTAGCTAATTACAATATAATCGCCGCGCTGTACCTGTTCGAGCCACGTGCGAACATCCTCCGGTGCCAATGCCACACATCCGAGTGTCGGCTCGTAATTGCCACGTTTGCAGTGCAGGAACACCGCTGACCCAAGACCAGATATCGCCGGGTCGTCATTGTGCCCGAGCACCACAATGATGTCATAGAGACCGTCCTCGCGGAAAAGTGTTTCACACGACACCGGGTAGGGCAGGCGAACCGGCCGATTATAAGCCGCATCATCGACGGCATCGCACCATCCATCATCCGACCCGATCTTGCGGGTCGGCAACGCTGTTATCGGTGCGGGGCCGCGGTCCGCGCGATACATGACAAACCGCAGCGGATAACGACCGAGTGGGGTCGCGCCATCACCCTCAACCTTGTCGGCCTCTGGCAGGCTGCCGCCACGGCCCAATGCGGCGCGCACCCTTGTGTTGGCAAGCTTCATCCAGCCATCGCGCGTGACATGCCAATCCATGGAATCGTCCTCGTTGATGGTTGGCGAGGGACGCCTGTTACGAAGTCTTTCAACCCCGGTGGCGTCCCATTCGCCTCCCCCACCACGGCGGGTTGTCCGACGAGCGGACCTGCGCGGGAAAATGCAAGAAATACGCCATCAATCGGGCCCTTATTAGGCTCTGATTGACTCTAATTTTTGCAGATATTGCCGTGTGTATTTTGCCGAGCGGCAGGAATTGCCTTGTGCGGCGAAATGGGCATGATCATCCAATGAGCGCTCAAAAGACAATTCTCCTCATCGATGATGATGACGACCTTCGTGAAGCCCTGGTTGAACAATTTGCCCTTCACGAGGAATTCCGAACCTTGGATGCGGCAACGGCCGGAACCGGCATGAGTTTGGCCAAAGAAGAAAGAGCCGATCTGGTTCTCCTGGATGTCGACCTCCCCGATATGGATGGTCGCGAAGCCTGTCGCTTGATGCGGAAAAACGGTGTGACAGCACCAATTGTCATGCTGACGGGTCAGGATACTGATGCTGATCAAATTTTGGGACTGGAATCCGGTGCCAACGATTACGTCACCAAGCCATTCAAGTTTTCTGTGCTTTTAGCGCGCGTTCGGGCGCATTTGCGTAGCCACGAACAGAGCGAGGATGCTGTTTTCCAGGTCGGGCCCTACGAATTTCGTCCGGCTATGAAATTGCTGCTCACCGCGGACGAGAAAAAAATTCGCCTCACGGAGAAGGAAACCAACATTCTCAAATATCTCTACCGGGCTGGCGGCAAGCCGGTACCGCGGGATGAGTTATTGCATGAGGTTTGGGGGTATAATCCTGCGGTGACGACGCACACGCTCGAAACACATATCTACCGTTTGCGCCAAAAAATCGAACCCGATCCGGCGCATGCGCGCTTGTTGGTGACGGAAAGTGGCGGCTATCGTCTGTCCAATTAGTCCTGACGCTTATCAGGCACATGCGCGGATCGGCGGCTTAGTACCGAGCTGCTGAACGACACCAAAAACGGTACAAAAAACGTCAATAAAGCGGGGAGAAACCGGAAGTTTTCCTCGCCAAACAAGGCATTGCCCTGATTAATCAATATCAGGGTGGGGCCGACGATGAGTGATGTTATCAGAGCTCTTACAAGGTCTTGCATTTGTATAAGCGGTTGGGCGCGCATTATTTAGCCCCGATCTCAAGCACCACAGGCGCATGATCCGAGGGCCGCTCCCAGGCACGAACATCTTCCCACACCTTGAAAGCGTCGCGACCTCCCGAGGTGGCGCGGGGCGTTGCGGCACCCGAAGTCCAGATATGATCCAGCCGCCGGCCACGATTGTTCTTGCGGAAATCCTTGGAACGATAACTCCACCAGGTGAATATTTTTTCGTCCATCGGAGCAATTTCCCGTGCAATATCGGCGAAATCGCCCGCCTTCCGGATACGCTCGAGCGCCTCTGTTTCTACAGGCGTATGACTGATGACTTTGAGCAATTGCTTATGCGACCAGACATCGTGTTCATACGGTGCGATATTGAAGTCACCGACCAGCACGAGGGCCGGATCACTCACCCGACGCGCGGTGAAATAGGCCTCTATCCGGTCGAGAAATTCAAGTTTGTGGGCAAACCGCGGATTAATCTCAACATCCGGCTCGTCTCCGCCGGCGGGGATATAGAAATTATGGAGCTCTACGCCCGCCACACCGACGCGTTGATGTCGCGCCTCTCCGCGTGGACACAAATCAACATCCCCCAGGTCTTCAAGTGGCAGTTTTGATGCGATACCAACACCGTGCATGCCCTTTTGACCGCGCACGTGAAAATGCTCAAAGCCCATCTCTTTAAAAGCTTTGACCGGGAATTCCTCGGTCCGGCATTTTATTTCCTGAAGGCACAATACGTCGGGTTTTGCCTCTTCAACCCATTTGGCGATCATTGGCGCGCGCAGGCGTACAGAATTGATGTTCCAGCTGGCGAGCTTGAGGGCTGTCATGAAGTGATCCTATCTCGTTGTATTGAGGGCAATGTTTTCGGCGAGAGGGCCGCTGATTTATCAAAGAATATTATAGGTCGACCCGGCGAGTCCGACAGGCCATCGTCCGCGCGCAAACAATCGCCAACGCGCGAGGAAAGGGTGAGGAGGGTTGTCATCCTCTGCCTCAGCCAGAACGACGAGGGCGGCTCCGTTGGCCGCCTGTGCCAAGGCACCCGCTGCGGCATGCACAATTTCCATATCAACGACATCATCCATCGCAGCCGCTTCTTCCACGGCCTCTTTTGCCGTATCTCCGGTTTTTTGGGCGACATAGGCCAGCGCCGTGTTGGCGGCCTCTTCTTCAAGGCGCTCCAAAACGCGCGATACAAGTCCGGCGCGTAGCATTTCTTCTGCCTCCCAACCAATCGGGTCCCGATCAAGGGTTTCAGCAGCGCTGGCAGCGTCTTCCCAATTGGATATGAGAGCTGGCTCGGCGTCCGGAAAACCCAACCCGTCTAAGTATAGCTCGGCGAGCGCTTTTTCCCGGGCATCAAGTGGCTCGCCCAAGCGAGAGAACCAGGAATTGGCTTCAAGCCCCTCCGCAAAGGCGCGGGCCTTGTATAACAGAGGAATTTCTTCGAGGAGACGGGGCACATCGACATTTTCGGAGTCTGGATCGTTTTGCATGCAGCCTGTTTAGCGTCGCTTGGTGTGACTGCACAGTGATATCACACAGTGAGTTCACTCGCGATTGACCGGCAAAGCTGTGCCCAGATAGCAAAATGCGCCCGGTCCTGAGGGGGGTGGACCGGGCGCAAAGCCGTGCGCTAATTTGCTGTGCGCAGCGTCGGAAGGGGATTATTCCAACGCGGCTGGGCCAGGATCCGCAAGCGGGGGGACGACGCCGATCCATAATGCTTCCAGCCAGCGGTACAATAAGGACACAGCTAAAAGATTTTTACAAATGAAAAATCAGAAAGAAATTGCTTGTGACTAATATGTCGCAACCTTAACGACGATCCCGGCGCGATCTTCTATTCCGTTCCGGCTCTGGAATCTCGAACAGTCGCGGGCTTAGACGCATACCCCGTTCAACATCGACGAGGCTAACTCGGGTGACCTGGCTAAAGGCGTCTGTGACGTACCATTCACGCAATTCGTAGTCACTTTCTGTAAACGCAAAGACTATTTGTCCCTCCATTTCGCCGCTGGAATCACGCAGGGTCAGATATACAAAGCCGTATTCTCGCTGCATGGCGATGATTTCGGCATCATTCCCAAGATCAACATCACGCTTCAGCAACCACCACAAAGGTGTCGAGCTCAGCGGCACACGGTCCACGGTTTCAAGGGCCCGGTCTTCAACCGCGATTGTGGTCCCGTCAGCGACCATCAAAATGGGCGAGGGATCGTCATACTCAAACCGTAGCCGTCCGGGCCGGGACATGGACACCAGACCCGCAGATGCCGAACCATCCGGAGCAATCTGTTCGAAACGGGCGCGCATGGTCGTGATCGCATTGATGGCCGCATTGATGCCGGCAAGCGCGGCAACCTCATCGAAGGCCTCTTCGACAATGGGACCAGCAGTCTCAGACACCGCCTCGGCAGGCGCGTCGACGGTTTCGGGATCAGGTTGTGCTTGCGGCTCAGTGGCCTGCAGCATCAAGAGAGAGAAGAGTGTGTATATCATGTCGCCAAGCTGCCGCGTGAATGCGTCACGAGCAAGGCCCTGATGTTCATATTCGGATTAATCTTCAGGATATGTGATTTGAAAGGCCGAAACTTGGTTCTCCCGCCAGTGCGGCGCGAAAATATACCGACCGTCAGGTGTCCCTCCGATCGAATTGAGCATGATCTCTTCACCAGCAAACTCATCCAGCACAGTCAAGCCATTCGCTTCGGACCAATGAAGCAATCGACCAGGAATGTCGCTTAATATCAGGCCGCCCCGTCCATCCGTGACCACCCCGTCCAATGAGCCTTCGTCTTCGACCAGCAAGATTGGTGTCAGCGTCTCGAGGTCAATCCGGATCAATTTACCGTGCCCGCCTGAGGTGACGACATAAATCCAGCCATCGACGTATTCGACTCCGTTTGCGCTGGCAAAGTCACCGCCCATAAACAAGCGCGTCCACGCGCCATCCTCGACGCGCCAAAGCGCGCCAGCGCGTGTGTCGGTGACATAAATTCGCCCGAGTGCATCAAGTGTCACATCGTTCAGCACGCTGTCTTCATAGGGCGGCATCCAGACATCTTGCAATTCGCCAGTATTGATATCGACGCTGACAAGACGCTCGCCCCTGTCGGAGAAAATCAAACTGTCTTGATTCCCAGTGATGCCAAGCGGGCCATCAAGACCGTCTGACCATCGTGCTGTAAACGCGCCCGTTTGAAGGTTGAGGCGGGAAATGTAGGATGAACGATCTGGGGCATTTTCATCAGTGACCTGATTGCCGATATAGGCCCAAACGCCGTCATCGGAAATATAGACCGCTTCCGGACTCGAAAAATTGTCAGACCGCCAGATTTGAAACGAAGCAGGCGCGGCCTGCGCATATGCTGACGATATGGCTGACAGGGCCAGCAGGACGACGAACAAAGATTTCATGGAAGTCCCCGAAATATAACAACCCGCACACGGTAACGAGCGGGGCCTGGGTTTCGCCCATCAACTCCACGTGAATTCAATGACAAATCTGTTGGGTGTTACGCCGCGTCTTGTTCTGGCAGGAAAATCTCTCTTCGCCCCGCATGATCGGCCGGACCAATCATACCCTCATCCTGCATACGCTCAATCAGGGTCGCAGCACGGTTATAGCCGATCTGCAAACGTCTCTGAATATAACTTGTCGAGGCTTTGCGATCACGCGCCACGACCGCCACAGCTTGATCAAACAAGCTGTCTCCCGAGCTCGGCCCCTCCATGCCATCGATCATGTCATCGCCATCTTCGGACCCGGCGGTGACCGCGTCGAGATATTCCGGAGCCCCCTGCTTCTTCAGATAGGATGCCACGTCTTCAACTTCCCGGTCCGATACAAACGGACCATGCAGACGCCGCAATCGCCCACCCGAGGCCATGTAGAGCAGGTCACCCATGCCGAGCAATTGTTCGGCGCCCTGCTCACCCAAAATGGTGCGGCTGTCGATCTTGGACGTCACCGAATAGGAAATTCGGGTTGGGAAATTGGCTTTGATCGTCCCGGTAATCACATCAACGGATGGGCGTTGTGTGGCGGTGATCAAATGGATTCCCGCTGCCCGGGCCATCTGAGCCAGACGCTGTACCGCGCCCTCGATATCCTTGCCGGCGACCATCATCAGATCCGCCATTTCGTCGATAATCACGACGATATAGGGCATTTTTTCGGTTTCGACTGTTTCCGTCTCAAAGACCGGTTCGCCGGTTTCTTTGTCGTATCCAACCTGCACGGTTCGCGACAAGCTTTCGCCAGCCTTTTCGGCCTCGGCGACTTTATCGTTGAAGCCGGTGACGTTTCTCACACCCACTTTCGACATGCGCAAATAGCGGCTCTCCATTTCCTTGACCGCCCATTTAAGCGCCACAACCGCTTTTTTGGGATCGGTGACAACTGGCGTCAGGAGGTGCGGAATGCCGTCATAGACTGATAATTCCAGCATTTTTGGATCAATCATGATCATCCGACAGTCCCGCGGCGATAACCGGTAGAGCAGGGACAGGATCATCGCATTAATGCCAACCGACTTACCCGACCCCGTCGTACCGGCGATCAACAGATGAGGCATACGGGCCAGATCAGCGACAAACGGATCCCCGCCAATCGTCTCACCCAGCGCCATTGGAAGCTCCGCCTTGGCCTCCTCGAACGCCTTTGCATTCAGCAGGGCCCGCAAAAATACCGTTTCTCGTTGCGGATTAGGCAATTCAATCCCAATTGCATTGCGACCCGGCACCACGGCAACACGAGCGGCTGTGGTACTCATAGAGCGGGCGATATCATCGGCCAGATTAATCACGCGAGACGATTTAACCCCGGGCGCGGGTTCAAATTCATACAAGGTGACCACCGGACCTGGACGCACTTGGACAATTTCGCCCTTCACTCCAAAATCAGACAACACACCTTGCAACAGCTCCGCATTCTGGCGCAGGGAGCCTTCATCAACCGAGGCGGTTCTGACCGCGGGTTTAGACAACAAATCCAGTCGAGGAAGCTTGAAGCCCTCGACCTTGGCAAAAGCCAGCGCGCCCTGCGCTTCACGGGCATCTCGATCTGATTGCTTTGATTTACGGCTTGGCGCGACCTTCACATGAGAGGAAAACGCAGGAGCAGCCGTCTGCCCTGAGGCCGTAACCGGATCTTGCTTGTCAGCGGCCCGCATCGCCTGTTTGAGAACAGGTTCGTCTTCCTGAGCCTCGTAAAAATCATCTTCCCGACCCAAGCCGAGCAAATTGCCGAGCGCCTGGCCCTGCCCCCGAATAGCATCCATCCAGACACGAGCCGTCGCCCAGGCAAGACCCGCGGCATCCGCCGCAGCACTCAAATCGCGTGGACGAAGCCCAAACGTTAGAAAAATACCGCCGATTGCCAAGGTAAGTCCGAAAATCGCCCCCAGACCATTCGCCCCGGGAAGCTCAAAACTCGCAGGAATTCCCGCCAAAGCCAGAAGGGTGAAATCCCCAAGGGCTCCGCCCAGCCCAACCGCAAACGGCCAGGCATTCGGCACCGGCAAAGCGCTAACAGCTGCCGCAAACCCGGCAGTACCAAACATCGCGCAGAACCACCGCAACGCCGTGAGAGACACCGAGCGCTGCACGGAAGCGCGGCGCATCAGGATAATGCCCCAAATGATTAAGCCGACAACCGGGCCCCCAGCGGCCCAACCCATAATTTGCAGCAGCAAATCACTGATGCCCGCTCCGGGGCGGCCTAATAAATTCTCGACTGCTCCAGCGGATGCCACGTTCCAGCTTGGATCCAAAACACTGTGTGACAGGAGAGAAACCAAACAAAATAGACCGGATATCAACATGATAGAGCCGAATAAAAAACTGCGAGTCCGCAAAATCCAGCTGGCGCTGACAGGCGGGGTCGTTTTCCGAGAGGAACGCTTAACTTTGGTCATACTCCCGGTTTAATCCGACAAGGGTTCCAGAGAGGTAAACAAAGGTTAATCCGGCTCGTCTTTCGCGAGGTACTGCAGCTGTCCTGCGTCAGACTGGCCTCTTCCATCCTGTATCAAACTGCCTATTCTCACCGCCATGACAGACAATGCGATATTTGACGGCGATGTAGTTATCGCCGGAGGTGGTCTCGCCGGGCTGACCCTCGCTTTGGCGATGGAGCAAGTTGGACTGAGTGTCGCGATCGTCGACGCGTTGCCGCTAGATGCTCGCCTGGATCCAAAATTCGATGGGCGCTCTTCAGCGCTGGCCTTTACATCCTGGCGTATGTTTGAGGCGATAGGAGTCGCCGATCACCTGCGTCCCCACACCCAGCGAATAGAACACATCATGGTCTGCGATGGCAGGCCTTATGGCGGGTTAAAGCCGGGTGGTCCGGGTGCAGATATATTACATTTTGATCGCACCGAAATCAGTGATGGGCCAGACGGTGAACCTCTGGGCTGGATGGCAGAAAACCGCCATTCAAGACATGCCCTGCTGAGCGCGATCGAAAAACGTGACCGCATCACCTCGATCGCACCAGTCCGTGCCAAACACTATGAAGAGCGGCCTGGAGGCATCGATCTGATTCTCGAAGATGGTCGCTACCTTTCGGCAAAGCTTCTGGTCGCCTGTGACGGAAAATTTTCGCGTTTACGCAAGCAAGCCGGAATCCGAACCTTTGGCTGGAATTATGGGCAAAAAGGCGTCGTTGCGACCGTACAGCACACCGAGCCCCATAACGGTGTCGCCTACGAATACTTCCTGCCTTCCGGCCCCTTTGCCATTTTGCCACTGACAGAAAACCGGTCCTCACTTGTTTGGACCGAACCCAATGAAATAGCGGACGCGCTCAAGGAGATGGACGAGGCAGGCTTCCAGGAAGAACTGGACAATCGCTTTGGCGACTTCCTTGGTGATGTGCGCAATATCGGACCCCGTTGGGCCTACCCGTTGGGGCTGAGATATGCCGAACAATTCTGCCAGGAACGCATCGCTTTTGTGGGTGACGCTGCGCGAGGCATTCATCCCCTGGCCGGGCAAGGATTCAATCTGGGCATCCGGGATGCCGCGGCGCTGGCTGAAGTGTGTGGCGAAGCACGCCGTGTCGGGCTCGATATTGGAGCCCTGACGAGCTTGCGACGCTATGAAAGTTGGCGCAAATTTGACAGTGTCACGCTTGCCGCCAGCACAGACATGTTCAACAGATTATTCTCCAACGACATCGCGCCTGTGCGAAAGGCCAGAGGCCTCGGCCTGTCATTGGTCAACAAGATCGGACCAGCCCGACGGTTTTTGATGCGTCAGGCTGGAGGCGATACCGGCGAATTACCACGGCTTCTGCGCGGCCAGCGCTTGGACACTGTGTCAGCCTGAATAGTCAAAGACTAGAAAGGGTTCAGCGTATATCCGTCCTGTTGCAGGAGAGCGTGCGCCGTCATTGCTGATAAGGCCATGTTCACACCCGTGTGCAGATCGTCGTTGGAGACGTCGTAATACGCAGCGCTCTGACCGCAAACATAAACCGCCACTCCGTGAGCACGTAACGCGTCGATTAACGCCGTATTGGCGCTGTTCTCACCGGTCATAGAGAAATAGTGCGCATTATTGGTCACGTCTTGCACGGCTCCACCATGAACCACCACGGCCAGGTGTAGATTTTCCGCAGGCACCCCATTAGCCACATGCATGTTCAAAAACCGCGCCGCGCTAATCAGGCCACGATTTAGGCTACCAGCCTCGGCCTGATCCACCAGATCGAAGGCAACACGAAATTCGGTGCCAACCGGGATCGGCATATCCACATCAACCGGAGCTATTTGTCCAAACTCCTCAATAAGAGGCCCGGGGCCGAAATCATCAGGTCCGGCCAGCGCGGATGCAGGAAAAAAAGCGCTCACAGAAAAAGCAATACTAAGCAAAATTATGTGGAGTTTCATCGTGCAAAATCCATATATCTATTGCCGAAAAGCCGACAAATCATTGGGATAAAAGACAGCCTAGCGGCACGTGCACGCTTCCACAAATTACCATCCGGTCAGCGGCCGTCAGACTGGCATGGCGTTGTGCGCTTAGGCGGCACAGCTTTTGCCCAGCGTATGCAGATAATCCCAGGTGAACAGACCACTATCATGGCCGTCATCAAAGATCAGGCGTACGGCGTAGCGACCGACCGGCTCGGCTCCGGTGATCGCAACATTTTCCTTGCCCGTCACGGTGACCTTTTGACCAGGACCATGACCCTGGACTTCCGCGCTGGGGCTTTCGGTCCGCAGGAGTTCAAACGGGATGGCAAAGTGTGCCCCGTCATCGAATTGCACATACAATGCCTTGTCGGCGGCATTAAAGCGCAGTGTTTGTGGCCAGGCGCGCGGCACGGCTAATCGTCCAACTTGCGGGCTTCTTCAGGCAGCATAATTGGTATTCCGTCCCGGATTGGAAAGGCCAGACCCGCGCTGTCAGAAATCAATTCCTGGGCCGCTTTGTCATAGGTCAGCGCGGTACGGGTAACCGGGCAAACCAGAATTTCCAACAGCTTGGGGTCGACGCCACGCGCGGTATTTTCTGTGTCCGGATTGGCTTCGGTCATGATGGTGTCCTCACGCAAACAGGATTGAAGATAAACGACGGCGTCCGTTCTTTGTGACCTCACTGGTCGGGCCGGCCGCCTCGAAGACTTTCAGCAACAAAGTTCTCGCGGCTTGATCATTCCATTCCCGGTCCAGGGCTGTAATGGCAATCAGCTGATCCGACGCACCGGCCAAATCGCCGGACGACAGGAGCGCCTCGGCCAGATCATAGCGGCCTTCCAGGTCTGAAGCGTCAGCTGATACGCGGGCGCGCAGCGCTGCCGTCTCATTATCGTCTGCCTTGACGCCACTCGCCAGTTCCAAAGCGGACTTGGCTCCGTCAACCGCAGGATCATCCGCACGATCGGCCGGAATTTGCCCTAGCAGTTCGCGTGCACGATCATGGTCGCCATTTTGTAAGAACACGCGCGCCATACCCGACATGGCGATTGGGTTGCCCGGATCCATCTGAACCACCGCGGCGAAATCCTGGGCCGCTCCGGCAAGGTCTCCGCCATTCAGGCTTTCCATAGCGCGCACGCAGATCGCAGCGATTTCCGCTTCGCTGGGGCCATCACCGGAGACGCGATTGATGAAATCTCGAATTTGGCTCTCAGGCAGGGCACCCGAAAAACCGTCGACGGGCTGGCCGTTTTTGAAGGCAAAGACGGCCGGTATAGATTTGACCCGCAATTGCTGCGCGACGCCCGGGTTTTCATCGATATTGATCTTCACCAGACGAACTTTGCCGCCGGCCTCTAAAACCGCATGTTCGATAACGGGGCCCAATTGACGACAGGGGCCACACCAGGGGGCCCAGAAATCGACAATGACCGCAACCTCCTTGGACGGCTCGACAACATCGGCCATGAAGGATTGATCGGTAGCGTCTTTCACCAATTCTGCGCCGGTGTCCGTGCCGTTGCTTTCATCCATGATCGTCATCAGAGCTCACCCTTTGTCATACACAGCCTCTAATTGGCCCTGCCGGCGCGGGCATGCAAGGCGTTAATCCACGTCCAGCAGCGCAGAAAAATCAAATTGCTCCGCCCCATGCCCAGTGTCAGCGATGAAGCGGACAAGATCCTGCGAGCGGATTGCCGTGGTAGCATCATTGGATAGCGGGTGAAAATTGACCAAGTCGTGCGCCAAGATTGCCGCGTCGAGAATGAAGCGAACCTTTTGCTCCGTATCATTGATCAATGAGAATGCCGTCACCGAACCCGGACGCACACCCAGGTTTTCAAACAACAAATCCTCATTTGCGAAGGAAAGGCGCGCACAGCCGATCCTCTTGTGCAGCTGATTGATGCGAATGACCGTATCCCCCAGAGCGGAGATCAGGACCAAATGACCCTTCTTGTCTTTCAGGAATAAATTTTTGGTATGACCGCCCGGCATGGACGCCTTGATGTCCTGCCCCTCCTCCACGGTAAATATCGGTCTATGGGTTACCGTCGAGTGGGAAATTCCCAATCTGTCAAAGCGGTCAAACAGGTCTTTGCGCGTGGCTGTCATTTCACCGTTGAACCCCGCCTGTGCGATTAGATCAACCTCTTGTGCATTTCACCGGACTCAAGCGCTTGCAATCCGTCTGTGTATGCGCGATATACCGCGCCTCCGGTGACAAACCGGTCCCCTTACGTTTTGAGCGGGCGTAGCTCAGGGGTAGAGCGAAACCTTGCCAAGGTTTAGGTCGTCAGTTCGAATCTGATCGCCCGCTCCATTTCTTAAAAAAAAGAATTCAGCCAACCTGGCAACGGGTCGGTGTGTGTGCGTGTCTTGCAGAAAAACGAA
>JAQXCQ010000195.1 GCA_029251785.1 Maricaulis sp.
ACTGCCGGGCAGGGCTCTGTGGCCCGACTTGTGGCGTATCGCCGATCTCCAGAAGTGCTTACCTTGCACATGCCATTGCCCTTCCAGTTCTTGCCCCTGTGGCAGTCAGGTCCAACGACTTGGGAAGTGCCTGGTATCTTGCGACTGGGCGGTCTGGATGTGCGGCTACCGCGAGAGATGCGGTATCTGGACGGCATCTAAACCTACCCAACATCACTGCGCAAAAGAGGCACTCCATCGGGGTGCCTCTTTGCGTTTGAAGAAGGATTTCTTCCATGTACTACGTGACAAATCATGCCCCGGGCCCACGCTTCATCAATGCAAAAGAACGCGGATCCCTATTCTCCAAATTGCTCGAGCCGGGCCGTGAATATCATCTCGATGTTGATCCAGAGCATCCACGCCTAAAAGCGCGTATCGATGCGAAGGAAATCAGTGTCGTGGCTGATGAGGAGCAATTGGCCCTGGATCACCCACTTCCTATCAAGGACGAGGTGAAACCAGTCGAACCAGAACCGGAATTGCCTGAGACGAGCGAAGCTGGAGACACGGCCGAGCAGGACGCTTCAGTCGGTGAGGATCAGCCACCTATTCAACAAGATCAGACACCGCCCGCTGCCGTCCCCGCCGAGCCCATCGCCAAAGCCACCACCACCCCAGTGACACCCAAACGTCGTGGCCGTGGCAAAGCCAAGAAAGCTGCCTGATAGATGGCCTATCTGGTCCCGGGAGCGAGTGACCTTAAATCACGGTTCCCGGTCTTTGCCGGCGTTGATGATGGTGTTGTTGAGGCGTGTATCCTCGAGGGTGCGCGCAGGGTGGATGATACCTGGAGCGAGGATGATTTTGCGCCCGCTATCTTGCTGGGCGGAGCGCATGTCTTGACCCTTGATGGTCATGGTTCTCACCCCGAAGCGCAAACAGCTCCGATGATGGCGTTTAAGGGGTTCAAATCCGGCCCCTTGTCAGTCCAGCGTGATCAGACATCACACGGCAACGTCCTGGCGGTGACCTCCTATGGCCGGCGTTTTTTGGAATTGATGCGGCGCAATGTGCCCACGATCTTGACGGTGTGAAGCGATGAGCATTTTTGGCGATGCGCTCAATGCGGCCTTGGGTGCCAGCTGCGCGCCTTTTTATGATGCCTGTCAGCTTCACCAATCTGGCGGCGTTATCTCAGTTATGGCCCAGCCCGTTTTGGCCTCTGTTCTGGCAACAGATATTCAAACGCCCAGCTCACGGCAAAAGTTCAACATCCTGGCAGCTGGTCTGACGACAGCGCCGATCCAGGGTGATCGCCTCGAACATTCATCGGGCAGCTGGATCCTTCAGGATGTCGTCAGGTCCGGGCCCGTGTTCATTTGTGATGTGAGGTCGTGATGGTGGCGGTCAAAACCCAATTCAAGATCGAGGCGGGCATCGCATTAGCGGGCAAGGTTGCCGCGGACGGCATCAAGGCTGCTTCGCTAGATGGCGAAGCCCAGCTTGTTGATATCCTCAGCGTGCCGCCTGCGCGTTCCGGGCGGATTTATAGGCGCAAGGGCGGCAAGACCCATCAAGCCTCTGCCCCTGGTGAAGCACCCGCCGTCGACACCGGTGATCTGCTTCAAAGCGTCGCCAGCACCGTTGGCCGCGAAGGCTCAGCCATTGTCGGGCGTGTTGGCGCATCCTCGCGTCACGCGATCGAGACCGAACTTGGGACCGAGAAGATGAAACCACGCCCTCA
>JAQXCQ010000212.1 GCA_029251785.1 Maricaulis sp.
GGGTCCAATTCGACAGCTGCCACGGCCAGGCCGAGCGTCATCAATTGGCCGGACGTGTTGTCGACATAGGCGAGCACATCATCGAGATCGGCGAAGGGTTTGGCGGCGATGTCGTCGAAGCGGGCCTGGATGAGGATATTCAGATCGGCCAGATCGAGCGTTGCGGTGAGCGGAGCGAGCGCCTCGGTGACGTCGTGGCGACGGACGATTTGTGGCTCGGCATAGAGATCGGCGATGGCATCGCGCCACCAGGTCAGCTTCATCTCGCCGATCATGCTTTCTGTGCTGGCTTCGGCGATGCGGGCGATTTCGTGATTGAAGGCGTAGAGCGCCAACAGGCGGTCGCGCACGTCTGGCTCGGCGAACAGCGCCGACATTCGGCGATCCGGGTCGGTCGTTTTCAGCGATTTATCCAGGGCAGCAGCGCTCATATTGGGACCTGTTGAAACGGGGCCCTCACATATCCCCCGACAGACGTCAGACGACCAGCGCCGCATGCAGTGTGACGAGACGCAGGTGTGACTGGCCAAGCGATCGAAGCCCCCCTAACCTTCCTCCCAGGTTGGTCAGTAAATCAAAAGGGAAAATCCCATGTTCATTCGTAAATCTGTCCAGGCAACAGTCCTGGCAGGGAGTCTCGCACTCTGCTCGACGGGCTTTGTCTATGCACAAGACAGTACTTTGTCGCTCAATGCCGAGGCCGTCAGTGCCTTTGATGCCGCCGTGGCGGATCATGCTGAGCGCGGTCTGCGCAGTGGTTATGCGGCGATTATCAGCTCCGGGTCCGACGTCCACGTCACCAGTGCGGGCTATCGCGATATCGAGAATGCAGTGCCGTTTACCGCCGACACGCTGGTGCGGATCGCATCGATGAGCAAGCCGGTTACCGCGGTGGCGGTAATGATGTTGGTGGAGGACGGGCTGCTGACGCTCGAGACACCGGTTGGCGATATCCTGCCGGCATTCGCCGCCACGCAAGTGGTGACCACGCCGAGTGCGGATGCGGATGGAAATTTCACGACCACGCCCCAGACCGGTGCCATGACGGTGCGTCATCTGATGACCCACACGTCCGGCCTGGGTTATATCTTTGATCGTCGCACAGATCTGGGCGCGTCCATGATTGAACGCTCGCTCTATAATGGTCCGGGCAATCTTGAAGCCAAGATGGACGAGCTGGCGACCATGCCCTTGTATTTCCAGCCCGGGGATCGCTGGATGTATTCCTATTCCAACGATGTGTTGGGCCGCGTGATCGAGGTGGTCAGCGGACAATCATTTGAGGATTATCTGGACGCCAATATTTTCGCGCCTTTGGGGATGATCGATAGCGGATTTGTGGTGCGGGAAGACCAGCGTGATCGCCTGTCTGTGCTTTACATGCACAATGAGGATGGCGATCTGGTGCGGCCGTATTCTGACGACAATCCCGAACCGGTTCAGGGCTGGGCGTCTGGCGGCGGCGGCATGCTGTCGACGGCCAATGATTATTCCCGGTTCGTGCAAATGCTCGTCAATGGTGGCGCGCTGGACGGCCATCGCTATCTGGAGACCGAGACATTGGCCAGCATGACACGGCCCCAGGTGGAGGCCAGTAAATTGCCCCCGGCGATGAATGGTCTGGGCTATGGGTATGGATTTGGCGTGGTCTTGCCACCGGCCGAAGGCCAGCGGGCGCTGGGCATACCGGGCGATTACAGCTGGCGCGGTTTCTTCGACACAGACTTCCTGGTCAGCCCGGCGACGGGTGCCTGGGCGGTGATGATGACCCAGGAATTGCCGGGCCAGTATCTGCCTGCGGAACGCACGGCAGCCTGGTGGCGTCCGGCTTTTTACGCCACATTGCCGCAATAGCACGACGTTGGTACGCGACAAAAAAGGGCCCGGCGATCTCGCCGGGCCCTTTTTATTTGTTGGAGCGTTGTGCGCTAGCCAAACACTGTCTGGGCCATCGCCATGGCGATCAGCATTGGGAAAGACAGCAGGGTGTTGGTGCGCGAGAACAACATCGCTGTGCGCGCCGCTTTCGGCTTGGCATCGGCCTCTGCTTCGACCAGACCCAAGGCGATTTGCTGGTTGGGCCAAATGATGAACCACACATTATAGGCCATGATGATTGCCATCCACATGCCAATTCCGATGAAGGAATATTGTGGGCTGTAAATTTCCGACAGCAGGCCGAAGGACAGAACGTCGACGGTGTAGCCACGCAGGCCAGCGACCAAAAGGCCGGTGAAGACAGTGGCAGCTGCGCCCCAACGGAACCAGAACAGAGCGGCCGGTGCGATGACCTTGCCGATCGCCGGCTTCTGCTCATCCGGAATGTTTGGCATGTTGGGGATCTGCACGAAGTTGAAATACCAGAGCAGACCGATCCACATGATACCGGAGACAACATGTGTCCAGCGGGCGAGGCCCATCCAGAGCGCGTCACCCATCGGGATCGCCCCGGAGAAGACATAGGCACCCAGGAAGACGATCGTCAGAACGATCGAAAGGTGAATTGTGTGTCGTAGATTGGATAGAATTGCAGCCATGATGGCTCCTCCCCGTGAATCGAAAGCATTGCAAGTTGACGACAAATTACAGGAATTCGCCTCAGACGATAGCCCAGTAATGCGCTTGGGTATTGATCAGTTATCGTCGCTCATGCGCTGAACCTTGGTAAACATGAGCAATGGCGCAGCTACAAAGACCGAAGAATAGGTACCAATCAGCACGCCCCAGATCATCGCGAAGGCGAAATTCTTCAGATCACCGGCACCGATTGCATACAGGGCAATCAGAGCTACAAGCGTTGTCAGGGATGTCAGAATGGTTCGGGACAATGTGTCATTGATCGAACGATTGAGCACTTCAGAGAGCTCCATACGCTTGTATTTGCGCAAATTCTCTCGAATTCGGTCATACACAACCACGGTATCGTTCATCGAATAACCGACAATCGTCAGGATCGCGGCCACGGTCGAGAGTGAAAATTCCATCTGGGTGATGGCAAACAGACCAATCGTGGCGATCACATCGTGGGTCAGCGCGACGATGGCGCCAACCGAATACTGCCACTCAAAGCGGAACCAAATATAGAGCAGCATCAACAGGAGCGCGACAGCGATGGCGACCGCACCTTTGACCACAAGCTCGCCGGACACAGCACCACCGATAACGTCAGCACTTTGAATGGTGATGCCTGGGAACGCTTCTAACAATGCCGCTTGCAGGGCGTCGCGGGCTTCACGTTGCGCGGTCTCGCCCTCCAGGCCCTCACCGGCCTGCAATGGCAGGGCGACAAGATATTGCTGCAAACCATTGCCAGTCGATTCCTGGACCCGGGCACCGCCCAGTCCAAGACCGTCAGCCACAGCGCGCACATCCGCCACTTCAGCGGTCGCGCCCTCTTCGACCTGGATGGTCATCTGGATGCCACCCGCGAAGTCGATGCCAAATTTAATGCCCATGGCACCCAGTGCCGTGAGGGAACCGATCGTGAGCAATACGGAAACCACCAGCGCGACCATCCGAAAGCGGATAAACGGGACATTGGTGGTGGCGGGCAGGAATTTTACGAGTGCTAGAGACATGATCTATCCCCCTAAAGCGGCAAAGCTTTGGGCTTTGTCGCCCGCAACCAGATGACCGCCAGAAGGCGGGAGAAAACAAAGGCGGTAAAGACCGACGTGACAATACCGATACCCAGCGTGATCGCGAATCCACGCACCGGTCCCGCCCCCATCAAGAGCAGCACGGCGGCGGCAATCAACGTGGTGATATTGGCATCGAGAATCGCTTCCCGCGCGCGTTGGTAGCCCACCTCGATACATTGCGCCGGCGTGCGTCCGTTTCGGCTTTCCTCACGGATACGTTCATAAATCAGAACGTTGGCATCCACGGCCATACCGATGGTCAGGATGATACCGGCGATACCCGACAGGGTTAGCGTGGCACCAAGGCCCGACAGCGCGCCGACGATCAGCACCACATTGGCCAGCAGGGCGATTGTCGAAAACACACCAAAGACGCCATAGGCGGCCAGCATGAAGACGATTACCAGACCGAAACCGATCATGATCGCCAGCTTACCCTTCTCGATGTTGTCGGCACCGGTGGACGGGGCCACGGTGCGTTCCTCAACCACGGTTAGAGCCGCCGGAAGGGCACCGGCATTCATTTTGATCGCCAGAAGGTTGGCGGATTCGAAATTGAAATTACCACCAATCAATCCACTGCCTGTCAGGATGGCATCATTGATGTTTGGGTCACTGATCACTTCATCATCGAGGATGATGGCAAACCGATTGCCACGGTTATTGCGTGTGTGCTCACCAAAAATCAGGGCACCTTCGGTATTGAAGCGGAAATTCACGACAGGCCCGTTATAGCGGGCATCCTGGCCAACAGAGGCGCTGGTCAGGTGCTCACCGGTGAGCAGAGCGCGTGAGTGCACAACGATGAAACCACCGCCATTATCCACGCTGCGTCGCGCGACCTCGCGGCCGGGAGGCATCCGAGCCTCGCCATTGGGGCCAGCATCGATGGTTGTGTCGACCGCATGAAAAGACATGGTCGCAACGGCGGAAACGATATCCACAATCACGCCGGGATCTTCAGCGCCGGGAACCTGCACAAGGATACGGTTTTCGCCCTGACGCGCGATAGTGGGATCAACGGTTCCCAGACCATCAAGACGGTTGCGAACGACTTCGATCGACTGGGCGATCGTACGTCCCTGAATATAGTCGGACTGTGCTTGCGTAATGCTCATCCGGATCATGCGATCATCATCTGGATCGACCGCGACATTCAGTGTTTCCTCGAGACTGATCTGGCCTTGTTGCTGATTGACCGGTTCAGATAAACCCTGGAGGCGCTGGAACGCCTCTGCGCGATCCTCGGCCCGAGCGACAATGACGACCACTTCATCGCCATCAATGATCGGGTTTTGGGAGGGGATGATCGGCGCCTGCCGCAATGCCTGTCGTGTATCAGCATGCAGATTATCGAGCAGATCTTCCTGGACTTGATCCATGTCGGCTTCGAAAACCAGATGAGCGCCACCCTGCAGGTCAAGACCCAGATTGATGGAGCGACTTGGGATGGTGTCCCAGATCCCAATTGCCGACACTTCGCCGGTCACATCATCAACAGCATAACGCTCGTCTTCCGCGAAAAAATTCGGCACGGAATACAGCACGCCCATTACGAGCATAAGCGCTATAAATATAAGCTGGTTGCGTCCGAAATTCAGCATGGAAAACTGACCTTATTATGTGCGAGGCATTGAGTGTTGAGCAGCGCTCTGCGGATAGCGCGGGACGCTATTTTTTGGAATCGTTTGCCGGTGTGGGCTCGGGGCGATTGCGGACTTCACCAATGGTGAACTTAACCACACGCACCTTGACGCCATCGCCAAGCTCAACGGTGACTTCTTCGTCGGCAACTTTGGTGATCTTGCCGATGAGGCCGCCCTGGGTGACCACTTCATCGCCACGCTTGAGGCTTTCGACGAGTTCGCGGTGATCTTTCATCTTCTTGTTTTGAGGACGAATAATCAGGAAATAGACGACACCGATCATCATCAGGAACATCGGCAGGCTTTGCATGAGCTGGTCCATAGTCGGGTGGTCTCCGTAGGTCCCTGGCGTCGCTATAGGCGCTGACGCCGTAATTTCGATTGCGCGGGACTATATCGGTGCTCGGCTATGTTGCAACAAGGGCGAGCGGTTAGAAAAGCGCACACAGACTCCAATCACACCTGCCTCGGCCGACTGGTGGTGACTTCAAAGACACATTTTGATGCGTGGAATGGGTTTCTCAGCGCCCGAGATAGCGCATTGGGTCTTCCGGGTTAACGCCGCGACGGATCTCGAAGTGTACCTGCGAGCTATCGACTGTGCCCGACGATCCAACGCGCGCGATGGTTTGCCCTCGTTCGACGCGATCGCCCTCACTGACCAGAAGGCGGCTATTGTGGGCGTAGGCCGTCACGAAACCACCGCTGTGGCGCAAAAGGACCAATCGCCCATAGCCGGCCAACTCACTACCGGCATACACAACCTGCCCCGCAGCCGACGCGTGTACTTCTGCTCCAGCGCTGGCCTGAATATTGATTCCGTCATTCCGCCCACCCTCGGGTTTGCGTCCGAAGCCGGAGATCACAGTGCCCCGGATGGGCCAGTCAAAGCGCGGGGCTCCGGCAGCGGGCGGCGCGCGATACGTGTCAGTCGGAACCGTTTCTACAAAGGCATTGCGTGAGTCGGACGAAATATGTCCCGGCAAGGCAATTTCCTGCCCGACATTAAGTTCATATGGCGCGCGAATTCGATTGAAATCGGCCAATTCCGCGAAGCTGATATTGTAGCGCAGTCCGATCCGGTAGAGGTTTTCTCCGCGCTGGACGACGTGCACTGATGGACGCGGCATGGACAGGTTTTGGCCGCGGCGCAGCGTGTAGGGTGAGCGCAGGCCATTTGCTTCTGCCAAGACACGCATCTCGATGCCGCAGCGCTCAGCGATTTGTGACAGGGTGTCGCCGGAACGCACGACATAACCGCTACGGCAATCACGAGAGGCCGGTCGACTGTGTGTTGCCCGATCGGCATTGCGATAGTCCACATGTGCCGGTTGGCGCGGCGAGGTGGAACAGGCCGAGACACCCGCCAACACAGCGATAGCTACACATATTTTAACAGACCAACGCATGGGGCCGGGACTTTCTCCGCCGCAAAATGAGGCTTCAACAGAATTTTCAGAGCCTATCAATGCATGCAAGCCTTAACCAGCGGTTAGCTATACGCATTCGGTTCGGCCTGGTTTTGGCAAATTCGGCGCGATTTTCCGCTAAGTGCCAGCGGCAGCGACCAGAATTGTCGACGCGAACGAAGATTACAATTTCAGAAAACGACAATACAGCCGTCCCATTGGGCGATTTCTAGAGCGCCCGAGCCTCGCCCTTGATCAGAGGCACGAAACGCACTTCCATCAAATCTTCTTCGGTAAACGTCGCGCCAGACCGCTCATAGCGAACCAGAAATTGCTTACCGTCCCGATCAACAGGGGCAACGGCAATTCCACCATCCTTGAGGTGGGCGAGAATTTCGACGGGTCGGCCTGGCGCCGAGGCGGTGACGATGATCCGGTCAAAGGGAGCTTGTTCTGGCCACCCGACGGTCCCGTCTCCGACGCGGGTCACGATATTACTCAAGCGCAGCATCTCGAAGCGGGCTTCCGCCTCACGCGACAGAGTGCGGTAACGCTCAACCGTATAAACGCGTCTCGACAGGCGGGACAGCACGGCAGCCTGGTAACCAGAGCCCGTGCCGATTTCAAGAACCTTGCAACGATCGTCCAGCTCAAGCGCCTGCGTCATGTGGGCCACGATAAAGGGTTGGGAGATCGTCTGACCGCAATCAATCGGCAGAGGTCGATTGTCATAAGCCTGATCAACGAAGCGGCCGGGCACAAATAAATCGCGCGGCGTTCGCTCGATCGCAGCGAGCACACCAAAATCAGTCACGCCACCGCCACGCAGTGTCATAACCAATTGGATCATGCGCGGATCAGGTCCGTCCATGATGTCTTCCCTGCCTTCGATTTCAGGAGCGCGGAATGGTCTCGCTCAGTGTGGATTTAAGACGCTCCAGCGTCGCATCATGGGTTAGGTCCATGTGCAGCGGCGAGACGGATATACGCCCTTCATAGATCGCCCGGATATCAACCCCGGCCGGCGGATTCGACAAGGTGCCTTTAAACGCCAACCAGTAATAATCCTCACCGCGCGGGTCGACATTGCGCTGGGCGTGAAGCAATTGCTGGTCGCGATGGCCCTGGCGGGTCACCTCAACGCCTGTCACTTCGTCCGGCTTGCGATCCGGGAAGTTGATATTGATGAGGACATTCTCGGCCCATTTCAAATCAAACAATTGGCGCAAGATCGGCGCGCCATAACGCTCGGCCGTTTCCCACTCGATCGGGTCGTCCTTGCCAAAACCATAGGCCTGCGACAACGCGACAGAGGGCACGCCAAGCTGCATGCCCTGCATGGCTCCAGCGACGGTGCCCGAAAATGTCACATCCTCGGCGATATTCTGACCGCGATTGATGCCGGAAAGGACCAGGTCGGGTTTCTTGCCCTCAACAATGTCTTGAATGCCGATCAGCACACAATCGGTCGGCGTGCCGGAAACACTGAAGCGCCTGTCGTTAAATTTGCGGATGCGCAACGGATCGTGAAGCGTCAAAGACCGTCCTGCTCCGGACTGTTCTTCCTTGGGGGCGACGATCCAGATGTCGTCGGTCAGCTCGCGCGCGATCTTTTCCAGCGATTTGAGGCCATGCGCGTGAATGCCGTCATCATTGGTCAGAAGGATGCGGGGATTGTCGGGTATCATTTGGACGCCTCCAGACGGTCCATGCCGCCCATATAGGGACGCAGCACTTCAGGAATGGCGATAGAGCCATCTTCGCGTTGATAGTTTTCCATCACGGCAAGCAGGGCGCGACCAACGGCAACACCGGAGCCATTGAGGGTGTGCAGATAAGCCGGGCGCTTTTCGCCCTCGGCGCGATAGCGTGCGCTCATGCGGCGCGCCTGGAAATCCCCGCAATCGGAACAGGAGGAGATTTCGCGATAACAGCCCTGGCTTGGCAGCCAGACTTCGAGATCGAAGGTACGGCGCGCGGAGAAGCCCATATCGCCGGTACACAACATCATCACCCGATAGGGCAGCTCAAGCAGCTGCATCACCTTTTCGGCGCAGCCGGTCATCCGGTCCAGCTCGGCAGCGCTATCCTGCGGTGCCACCAGGGAGACCATCTCGACCTTCTGGAATTGGTGCAGGCGGATCATACCGCGCGTGTCGCGGCCGGCAGAGCCAGCCTCGGAGCGGAAACAGGGCGTATAAGCCGTCATGCGCATCGGCAGGCTTGCCTCAGGATGAATCGCATCACGGGCCAAATTGGTCAGCGGCACTTCAGCAGTCGGGATCAACCAGCGGCCGTCCGTGGTGCGAAACAGATCATCGGCAAATTTGGGCAATTGGCCCGTGCCAAACATCGCCTCATCGCGCACCATGTAGGGCGGGCTGACTTCGGTATAGCCGTGCTCGCCGGTGTGGAGATCAAGCATGAATTGCGCCAGGGCGCGCTCGAGCCGGGCCAGACCGCCCTTCAGGGAAACAAAGCGCGCGCCAGACATGGCCGCGGCTCCGCCAAAATCCATCTGACCGAGCGTTTCGCCCAGATCGACATGATCGCGGGCGGTAAAGCCAAGCTCGACCGGCTCGCCCCAGCGACGGACTTCCTGATTATCGCATTCTTCCTTTCCGACCGGTACATCGGTGAAGGGCAGGTTTGGAATGGCGGCCAGGTGCTGGTTGAGCACTTCGCTGAAATGTGCGGCTTGCTCGCCGGCTTCTTCGAGCACGCCCTTGAGACGATCGACTTCGGCGCGCAGACGATTGAACTCGTCGTCATCGCCCTTGGCCTTGGCCGCACCGATTTGCTTGGACAGCGCATTGCGCTGGGTTTCAGCGTCCTGTTGACGACCCAGAGCTTCGCGGCGCTGACCGTCCAATTCGATCAGACGATCTGACTGTGGCTCCAGCGCGCGAAGGGCGAGGCCAGCGTCGAAGGCCGCGGGATTATCGCGGATGATCTTGATGTCATGCATGAGCTTTGTCCGAACAGGAGAAATGAGTCACCGGGCTATAGCCGTGCGCGTCGCAGGCGTAAACCGGATCACTCGTCTGAAGAGTCAGTGTCGTCCGGCTTCGGCTCCATCATCTTCATTCCACCAATCGAAATAAAGTAGAGCAGAAGCATCGCCGTTCCGAGCAGGAGCTGGCTGATCGGGTCCGGCGGCGTGGCAAAGGCGGCAAACAAGGCAATGCCGACAACCGCATACCGCCAGCCGGCCAGCATGGTGGTCGAACGGACAATGCCGGCCTTGGCCAGCAACATCATGAGGATCGGCATCTGAAATGACAGACCAAAGACCAGCATCAGCAAGGTCACCAAATTCATGTAGTGCGAGACATTGAGCAGCAACTCAATGCTGACGCCGGCCAGTTCGGAAACCTGCTCCTGGCCGAGCGAGAAGCGCATCACCATGGGCAGGACCATGTAATAGACAAAACTCACACCGCCCGCGAACAACATCGGCGACAGGACGAGAAACGGCGCGAAGGCGCCCTTCTCATTGTTATAGAGACCCGGCGCGACGAAACCGTAGATTTGCCAGGCGATCAGCGGAAAGATCACCATAATCGCGCCGATGAAGGCCAATTGCAGTTTGACGAAAAAGAATTCCATCGGGGCAAAGAAATTGGCCGTTAACTCCAACTCTTCAATCGGAATATTCCGCGCTGCCGCTGCGGCCGACTGGTAGGGCAAAAGCAACCAGCCATAGATGATTTCGGCCGCGAAGAAACAACCGACGAACGCGACGAGGAGTGCGATCACCAAGACCATCAGGCGCGAACGCAATTCGACGAGATGCTCAATCAAGGGCGCGCGACTTTGTTCCACCTGGTCTTCTTCAACTTGCGCCATGAATATCAGTTTTCGTTTCCGGCATCATTTGCAGATGTCTTCGAAGGCTTAGCAGGTTCAATCTGTGCGTCGGGTTTGGGCTTGTCCGGCTTGCGTTCGAAGGGCAAAAAATCCTTGTCCTTCGACAGTTTCAAATTCCGAATTTGCTCGTTTTGAAGATCGAGGGCCGTCTGGTCCAGCTCGCCCTTGATCTCGGAGATCGGATTGGCGTTTTTCAGGGCCTCGATTTCCTTGCGCAATTCACCCAGTTCAGTATCGCGACCGATTTCGTCGAAGCTGCGCTGAAAGTCCCTGGCCATCATGCGGGCGTGACCCACCATGCGTCCAACCTTGCGCAACATGACAGGCAATTGCTGGGGCCCGACCACAATCAGGGCCAGGACCAGAACTATCACCATTTCCGGTGCGCCAATGCCCGGGTTCATTGCGGTTAGTCTCCGGCTTTTTCGTCATCGCTCTTGGCAGAGTCGATGTTCTTGGCCTCGCCGGACGCGTCGTCGGACTCATCGCCCTCTTCATCCTTGAGCCCCTTGCGGAAGCTTGTAATGCCCTTGGCGAAATCGCCCATGACCGAGGCGATCTTGCCCTTGCCACCAAACAAAAGCGCCGCGAGCACAACGACGATGATGAGTTGCCACATTCCAGGAGCCATGAGGCCCTCCGTTAACACTGATAGTTTCTGGTCTAATTCAGATGAGGTCCGCCGTCCAATGCTGCCGGCAGGCCAATCGACCTATAAAGGCCGCTTAACCTTGATCGTCATCATTTGCGTCTTCGTCCATGAAATCAAGATGAAAGGCGTGCTGTTCCTCATCGTCCAGCGGGTCCTCGTCGGGTGAGAGCCCGGTGCTGCCGCCTGGGTCCGGCACAATGAAGTCCGGCGGCAAACGCGCATCGAGCAGCCCAGCGGCGCGCAAATCCGCCTGCCCCGGCAAGTCACCAACCGCCTTGAGGCCAAAGTATTCGAGAAAGTCCTGCGTTGTTCCGTAGGTCACCGGGCGTCCCGGCGTGCGGCGACGACCGCGCGGGGCCACCCAGCGCAACTCAAACAGCAAATCCAGAGTGCCGCGTGAGACCGCTACACCCCGAACCTCTTCGATCTCGGCCCGCGTCACAGGCTGGTGATAGGCGATGATCGACAGTGTTTCGAGTGCGGCCTGGGATAGCTTGCGCGGCTCCTGGCGCACTTCATCGAGTGCAGCCACCAAATCCGGTGCGGTCTCGAAGCGCCAACGCCCACCAACTTCAACCAAGCGGACGCCGCGATCCGAATATTCAACCGCCAGTTCGCTGAGTAATTCAGAGATATTGGCCTCAATCGGAAGACGTCCGATCAGGGTTTCCTCATCCAGTGACTCGGCAGCGGCAAACAGCAGTGCTTCGAGAATCCGACGATGCTCCCGGCGGGTATCAACGGCGAGATGTAGCCCGAGGGCGTTGGAGACCTCATCTAGATTATCGGCCGACGTCGGGCCCTGGCGGTCGGCCTGCTCGCGCAGCGCATCAATCGCCTGCGAGATCGCGTCGCCGCCTCGGTCCTTTACGTCGTCATCCTTGCTATCGTCAGTCATGCTTGGTCTCATTCTTGTCGGCCGACCGCACGAAGAGTGGGTCAAACGCCTCACGTTGACGCAGTCGCGCATGACCTTCCTTGGTGATTTCCAGGGCCGCCAGCATCGAGCTCGCACGTACCGAGCGTTTGGGGGGCGGATCAAGTCCCAATTCCCGCTCCAGCGGCATCAAACTGTCGAGCTTGCACCAACCGTCCACTTCCGGAAGCAAATTCTCCAGGCGCGCACGCGCTTCCTCAAGACCAAAAACCCGGGGCGTCTCAGGCCGGTAAACCGCCTGCGCCTTAACCGACCGACGATGTCCATAAGCGCTCAGCAGATCGTGTAAATCCGCCTTGTAGATGACCGAACGGGTCGAACGCACACCCTCAGGTGCGCCGCGCAGGAAAACATCTCTTCCGGTCAACGTGCCGGCATGCAGCGCCTCGCCCGCAGCCCGCATGGCATCGAGCCGACGCAGCCGAAAGGCCAAAGCCGCCGCGAGCATTTCCGCCGGTGCCTCTTCCTCATCGGCGACCGGAATTGGCAGTAACAATCTGGATTTCAGGAAGGCAAGCCAGGCCGCCATGACCAGATAATCGGCGGCGATGTCGAGACGTTGCTTTTGGGCGGCGGCAATAAAATCAAGATATTGTTCGGAAATTTCCAGGATCGAGATCTTCGCGAGATCGACTTTTTTCTTGCGCGCCAGGGCGAGCAGCAGATGCAGCGGTCCCTCAAACCCGTCCAGATCCACAATCAGTGCATCGGCGCGGGCCTGTTCAGCCGCTTCAAATCGGACGTCTTCTTCGAAATCCTCGGTCAATCGAATCCTATAAGATTGCCTGCTCCAGCAGACAATCTAGCCGCGATTCGGCCTGTTTCGAATCAAATTCATCGATTCGCGAGCGGGCCTGCTCGGCATTCTCAGCGCGCTCGAGCGCCTTACCGACAAATTCTGGCGTGGATTCAGCAATTTGCTGCATTTCTTTGCGATCACCATTGCAGTGCAATAACAAATCGCAACCCGCCGTCAGGGACCGTTCGGCGCGCTCGCGGAAGCTGCCGCTCAGTGCTTTCATCGACAAATCATCGGTCATCAACAGGCCGTCAAAGCCAATCTCGGTCCGGATCACCGTGTTGATCATGTCTGGCGAAGTGGTGGCCGGATTGTCCGGGTCGATATCGGAATAGACAATGTGGGCTGTCATCGCCATCGGCGCGTGGGCGAGTGCCTTGAAGGGCGCAAAATCGGTCTCGCTGAGTTCGCCATGCTCGGTATCGACACGCGGTAGTTCGAGATGGCTGTCGGCGTCGGCACGGCCATGTCCGGGGATGTGCTTGATAATCGGGGCGACACCGCCGGCCATCAGGCCGTCCATTGCCGCACGCCCCAGCGTCGCGATCGGTTCGGGCGAGTCACCAAAGGCGCGATCCCCAATAATCGCATCCGCGCCGGGAATGCGCAGGTCGAGCACGGGCGCGCAATCGACATCGACACCGACAGTTCTCAGCTCGTGCGCCAGCAGGCGATGATTGATCGTGGTCGCTTCAATGCCGGCTTCCGGATCGCGCAGGAATAAATCACCAAACACCTGGGCTGGCGGCGCCTTGCGCCAGGTCGGTGGCTTGAGGCGCGCCACGCGGCCGCCTTCCTGGTCGATCAGGATCGGTGCGTCGCGGCCGACACAATCGCGCAGCGACATGGTCAGTCGGGCGATTTGCTTGGCGGTATCGACATTGCGCGCAAACAAAATGAAGCCCCAGGGATCGGCATCGCGGAAGAAGGCCCGCTCATCGGCGGTCAGCTCCAGTCCTTCAAGGCCGTAAATCGCGGCGCGCGCGCTCATCGGCCTCTCACCAGACAGTCCTGCCCCCGGCTCTGCAGCGTTGCGCAAAAAGCGTTGGCGGCGTCACGCGTGGTGAATGCGGCAATCCGCAGGCGGTGATAGGTGCCGCGCCCCTCTATTTCCGCGCTGGCCACATCCGGTGCCAGACCGGTGGAAATGTCGGAATAGCGGGTACGGAATGCCAACCAGGCGGCTTCGGCATCGGCGGCGGTTCTGAAGGAGGCAATCTGAACGACCCACGCGCCGGTGACATCAACACCGGCGACACCCGCGGAAACCGCCGGTGTGGTTGCGGCCGGAGGCGTCTCAGCGACCGGTTCTGCCTGAGCGGGTTCTGCCTGCGCGGGTTCTGCCTGTGCGGGTTCTGCCTGAGCGGGTTCTGCCTGCGCGGGTTCTGCCTGCGCGGGTTCTGATTGTGTTTCAGCAGTCTGTGTGGCGGGCGGCGGCGTGTTGTCTTGTGGACGCGCCGGCGCCGGTCGAGGTGTTATGTCCGGCGACGCTTCGGCTGGCACGTCGGCGGTTTCAGCATCCGTCTGGTCGGCATCGACCGTCTCAATTGAAACCGCAGGCCGGCTGCCATCAATGAGCTGCTCCGGTGCCGGGCGCGGAGACACGTTTTCGGACGCCTCTTCTCCACCGGCCAGGCGATCATAGACTTCGTACTGCGTGTCGGGTGTGTCGACGCCGCCGGGATCTTCAGGACGCACACGATAGGGATCTTCATTGGCGGCCACACGCGGGATCCGGTTGGCACCGCCATCACTGACACCATTGCTGTAGGCAACCCAGACAACCGCGCCAAACATGACCAGCGCCACGACGGCGGCGATCAGCAATAGCGGGCCGCGTTCGTCTTCTTCTTCTCGTGCGTCAAAAGTCGCAAGGTCATCCGCCGAGGGGGCATAGGCACCGAGGCGGGAATCGTCGTCGTGGTCGTTCATCTGGTCCTGGTATCTTTATTCGTGCTTCGACGGGCATGCCGGCGAATCGCAAAATCAATGGTCACAGTAACACTGTCCCGAAAGGAAGCAGCGTCGTTCAAACAGGTCCCCATAGCCAATTCTTACGCACCAGCCTTACATAGTCTGTGATGCTCGCGGATAGCAAATCTGTCTGTCATTCCGGCAATGTAGTCGCACACCCGTCGTGCCCTCTGCGCGCTATCCGCGCCAATCATTCCGGTCTGGACGTCCCGGGGGAGGGTTTCGGGGTCATTCTGATAAGCGTCAAACAAGTCCCGCATGACGTGGTGAGCCTCATCCATCATCTGATTGACCCTTGGATGCCTGTACATATTGGCGAATAAATGGCGCCGTAATGCCGAGAGCTTTACCGTCATGTCCTCAGAGAATGCGACCATAGGGCGGGCAGCCGCTCGAACATCGCCCGCGCATTTCGGTTTGTCCTGGCTGAGGCGCCGACCCGTTTCCGCAAGAACATCGCGCACCATAATGCCTATGAGATCACGCACGGTCTGATGGACTAAAAGTGTCGGTGTAATGTCTGGCCAACGCGCTTCTGTGCGCAACAATATGTCACCCAGCAGGGGCAATTCGTACAACGCCTCCAGCTGGAGAATGCCGGAACGCAGGCCGTCATCGAGGTCGTGATTATTGTAGGCGATATCGTCGGAAACAGCGGCAATCTGAGCCTCTAACCCGGCATGGGTGCCTAAATCCAGATTTTCCCAGTCATCATAATCTATGATCGCCCAGGGCAGGTTTTGGCGGTCATTTGCATCCCTCAGCAGCGGACCATTGTGTTTGACGATGCCTTCCAGGCTCTCCCAACACAGGTTCAAGCCGACGAAATCGGGATAGCGCACTTCGAGATTGGTGACGACGCGAAGAGCCTGGGCATTGTGGTCGAAACCACCAAAATCTTTCATCTTTTCCGCGAGCACGCGCTCACCGGCATGACCGAAGGACGGATGCCCCAAATCGTGCGCCAGCCCAACCAGTTCGGCGAGATCCTCATCGACGTTCAAAGTCCGCGCGATGGAGCGGGCGATCTGAGCGACTTCTAACGAATGGGTCAGGCGCGTACGGTGCTGATCGCCTTCATGGGCAATGAAAACCTGGGTCTTTTCCTTGAGCCTGCGAAAGGCCCCGCAATGGATAATGCGATCGCGATCGCGTTGGAAGGCATTGCGCGTTGCGCTCTCGGATTCTGGCCAATGGCGACCTTTCGAGTGCTTGGGATCACAGGCCAGCATGTGTGTTGGTGTATCCATCGATTCCAGCATCATGCTTGCAGGGCCCTTTCATCCGTGCGCGTGAAGGTCCATATACGCCATACAGATGTTAAACAGAATGCCAATACAATGGATCCCATGACACAGAGCGTCAGCCTTTCAGCCTCCGCGGCCAAGCAGATCAATCTCATAATCGCCAGCCAATCGGCGAAATCCATGCTGCGCATTGGCGTAGTGGGTGGTGGTTGTTCTGGATTTTCCTACACATTCGATCTTGAAGACACCGTCAATGGTGATGATCTGGTGATCGAACGCGATGGGGCGAAAGTGACAATCGATGAGGCCTCCCTGCCCTTCCTGGAAAATTCCGAGATCGATTATGTCGACGAGCTAATCGGCGCCTCCTTCAAGATCCACAATCCCAACGCCACCGCCGCCTGTGGCTGCGGCACCAGCTTTTCAGTCTGATGACATCGGTTCGTGAGGCACTGCACGGGCGGCGATCTGTTCGGGCGTTTCTCGACCGGCCGGTCGAACGCACGCTGATTGAAGACTTGCTCACCCTCGCCGGACGCGCGCCATCGGGCGGCAATCTTCAGCCCTGGCAAGTGAATGTGGTGGCCGGCGATGCACGGCAGCGTGTGATCGATACGGTGCGTGAAGTGCAGGCCACCCATCCGTTTGGCGAGCCTGAACCGGAATATTCTGTCTATCCCAAACCGCTGGGCGAGCCCTGGCGTTCGCGGCGCTTTGCCTGCGGCGAGACGATGTATGCGTCCGTCGGTCTGCCGCGAGAGGACAAGATGGGGCGACTGGTCCAGGTGGCGAAGAATTTCGAGTTTTTCGGCGCGCCCGTGGGACTATTCCTGTCGACCCACAAAAACATGCAGCCAGGACAATGGTCGGATCTGGGTATGTTTTTGCAGAGCTTTATGCTGTCTGCCCATGAGGCCGGGCTGGGAAGTTGTGCGCAGGAAAGCTGGGCAATTTATCCGCATGCGGTAAAGCAGGCCGTTGGCATTGAGGCGGATTTCACACTGTTTTGCGGGCTGGCATTGGGTTATGCGGATCCGGATGCGGCGATCAATAGCACGCAGACCAGCCGCGCGCCGCTCGACGAAATCGTCAGTTTTGATGGTTTCGACGCCAACGGATCAGGCACCGCAGCCATTCTCACATAATACGGCCAATGCGGTGGAACCAATAAACACCGCGATCAGCCACAAAGCCGGCAGGGCCAGCATCCATTTCAGCCCCGAGGATCGTTTCATCTGCGCGACCCGGACCCAGCAGACGATCAAGGCGGCAACCGAGACAACAGGCCCGCCTGCCAGAATGATGGCGAGCGCCACGGTGGCCTTGTTGTCTGTGGCCCCGGGCGCATCAAACATCATCACAGTGGGCACCCACAGGCCCATGGAGACAAAGCCAAAGGCCGCGACGGCAACACTGGCAAGGATCAACCAGAACAGGCTGAGCCGGGCGCGATGATCACTCAAGGGGCTCTCCCAGCATCTCTTCGGCTTCCTGGCGGGTGAGTTGGTTGAACTGCATGTTGAAGACTTCGACCGCCTCGCCGGTGGTGATGTCGGTGGTAATCGCGTTGTAGGCGGTCTCGCCCTGGCGCTGCCAGGTGGTGGCGAGCACCATGACCGAGCCGTCCTGCATCGCGACGCGCTCATCGCCAAAGCGCAAAGTGTCGCCGTCTTCAACAACGGTGCCTGTGCTCACATCACCGTCTGAGTTGAAATAGTGATAGCGGATGATCTCGGCCTCGGGATCCCAGTGGTAGATGGTCTCGCCTCGATAGAGGTCAGCGCCTCGTGGCACGGCATGAACATCGCGCAGATACTGGCCGTCAAACATTTGCTCGAAGCAGTGCACGTCGAAGGTTTCGCTGCCGGGGAAAACGCCTTGCCAACAATGATCAGCTAGGAATTGCAGAGGAGCGAGTCTCGTGGTTCGTCCGGCCTCCGCTTCGCTTTGCGCTAATCCGGGCGTGGATGTCGCCAATCCCATAACAGCTAACGCCAAAACCAATCTGTTCACAACCGACACTCCCCGCTTTCCCCTGTCACGAATACGCTTATTGTGCGGCAATCGACAATTTAAATGAAGCTAAATCATGACCCTGACCGTCGCATCCTGGAACGTCAATTCGATCAAGGCGCGTTTGCCCAATGTTCTT
>JAQXCQ010000232.1 GCA_029251785.1 Maricaulis sp.
CCGCGCCAGGGAAACGCTGCCTGCGCCGCCCCGCCCCACGGGTCTGGCAACACATTATCCTCGGGCACATCCATCAAAATGAAGGGGTAGAGCGTCACCGCCAGTCCGCGCGCCTTCAATTCGGTGATCGCGGCGACAATGCTGGCATCATCGGGCGTCCCGCCATAGGCCGGTCGGCCCGCGCGCTGGCTGACCAGATAGGCGCTCGACCGGCTCTCGCCACTGACCGACCAGTCCATCGGCCGCGTGACCTTGTCGCGCGTTTCCACGCCGGGCCGGATCAAACACTGCCCGCAGCGCAAATCATCACCAAACCAGGCGATCACCAATTGCACCGAGCGGCAATGGGGCAGATCGCGCTGCAAATCATCCAGCGCCGCACAAAAATCGGTCATTCCGCGGGCATTATTGCGGTTCTCCGCCACTTCACGCCCCGGCCCTAACACGCGCATCACCGTCTCGGGCGCATAGGCAAATTCACCCGAGCCGGGGATCAGATTGATGCCGCGTATCTGTGTTTCCAGTCGCGGCTGCCCCGGGGTCTCGACTTGCCGGAACACCTCAAACGACAGATTGGGTATCCGCAAGCCAAAGGCATCCAGCGGCAAATCCTCAAACACCACATAGGCCGTGCCACGAAAGGCCGGCGCATCGGTGCCCTCAATCGCCTCGATCAGCGCGTCGGGCATTTGTGTTTCATCGCCACGATACAGGCGAAACGGATAGGCCAGTTGATCCAGAAGCGCACCATTCGCCCAGACCCGGCCAATGCCACTGATCTCACCCATGCACAGGCCAACAGCAAAGCTCACCGAATAGGCATAATCCACCCGCGACGCACCGCCCCCCTTGCCGCCGGGCCGTGATTTTGTCGCCGTTTCGACAAACCGGCTCGCCCAGATCACCTGTCCGGCTATCCGCGCCCGCCCAAACACACGCGCCATACCGGCCCCGTCGGTGGAGGTCTGCACCGGTATCTCCTCCACACGCGGCCCCTCGACGCGCTTCGACATCAAGGATGATACACCCGCCTGCACCAGAGCCTGCGTGATTGAAGGCAGGGCCGAGGCCGCCCAGCTGGCCGCCTGTTGGCCCGCCGAGATTAGCATTTGCGCCATATCAAGGCTCCATATGAGGGAAGGAAAACGCCGCCACCTGCCGCCGTCGCCACCAGGCACTCAGCGATGTCTCCGCCACACACCGCCCCCAATAGGCGTGGATGATGCAATCCGGCGCCGACAGGATGGCGCAATGTTTGGCTGGTCCCGCGGGGTGCGGGCGAAACAGGATCAGATCGCCGGGCTGCGGCTCCGAAATTGGCGCAAAATACGTCTGCGCAGCCTGCAGCAAGGCCTCATCGCCGGGCAAGCCGTCCCAGTCCGGCCGATAGGGCGGCACGGCGCAGGGTTCACTGCCATACAGGGCCCGCCATATCCCGCGCACCAGCCCCAGACAATCCGTACCGGCACCGCGGCAACTGGCCTGATGCTGATAGGGCGTGCCAATCCAGCACCGCGCCTCGGCCAGCACGGCGGAGCCGGTCTGGGCGCGGGTCAATGTCCCAGCCCCCGCGACCCACCATCCATCACCGTCTCGCCCGCTGGCCCGGCCTGCAACACATCATTCCCGACCATATAGGGAAAACCGCGAAAATTCAGACTATTGGCAAAACGGGTCCGGCACGTGGCAAAGCGCTGATCACAGCCCTGAGCATAGGCCGAATGCCCCGCATCCACACCACAACGCCCATCCCCGAGCGCCGCATCACAGCGCCGCGCAAACACCCGGCCGATCTCATGATTGAGCGCCTGCTCTGGCCCCAGTAATTCGGCCTCAAACACACCGTCCCGCTGTCGGATCTCGCCCAGCGTTCCAGCCCAGGTTTTCACCCGCAAGTCCGTGTCCGCCCAATCGACACGCCAGATTTCCACCGCCGCCCCGGCCCACAGGCCTTCAGCGATATCGGCGACGGTCAGCAAATCGCTATCAAGCGCCCCGACCACTTCGCCGGTCTGCGGGGCAAAGCCGCCCGGCGCGTCAATGACGCTGCCGCCAAAGCCGCTGCCCGCCTGATAGGCCAGCCCCGCAAACTCCAGATCGCAATCATGCGCGGTAAATCCAAACACTGCGCCATCGCGGCGCTCTATGCGCCAGCAATCACAATGCGTTGTCGTGCGGGCATCGAGTGATGCCTGCATCGCAGCAGGTACAGATCTCATGGGATGGTCCTAAAGTTTCAGCTCAATCAGCGGCACAGATGGCGCGGCTCCGGCGGCGATGAAATCCATCGATATTTCAAGCCGGTCGGTATCAAAGCGTACCGGACAGTCGAAGACGAAACCGGCGCTAACGACTGCCCCAGCCACCGGCGCCTCCGCCAGCGTCACCAGCCCGGTCGCGGTATCAACGCTGGCCGCACTCACCGCGCCATCGACCGCCACGATCACACTGCCCGCCACCGGCTTGACGATCCGGCGCGACCAGCTCTGCGCACCGCTTGCATAGATTTTTCGCAGGGCAAACTCGGTCATCGCGCCATCGCCCGTCCCAATCAGCTGATCGGTCGCGGATGGCACCGCCGACGGCGCACAGGATTGGTGATCCAGCGGGTCGCAAAAGCGAAATCCATGCAATTGCCCGCGCCGCGCCTCAAAGAAGGCCAGCAAGTCTTGCAGATCATCCGCCGAGCGCACGCCTGGCCCAGCATCCCAATGCCGGCGACTGTCCGCCCAGGGCGAATTGCGTTCCTCCGCGCCCGACACCAGCGGTACGATCTCCGTCAATCGGCGGGGCCCGCCAACAGCGCCAAGCCCGACGCTGAACGGAAAGCTGACCTCATGAAACCCGCTCATCCGCGCCGCCTCCCCTGCGCCGCCGCCCGGGCCAGCGCATTGGCGATCCGTGTTTGAGATTGCACCACCGAGCGCGCATCCGTGCCGGCGCCCATATGGATATTGACCACCATGCCCCCGCCAGTCGGACTGATCTCGCCCGCGCCCGACGGCACAAACATTTCCGGCCCACGTTCACCGACCAGATACGCCCCGCCCGCATTTACCGGCCCACCCTCCGCCCGTGCGCCAAACAGCGGCATCTGGCTCAAGACCGAGCTCATCAAATCATTGACCGGCTTCTCGATAAATCGCTCCGCCGCCAACCGTGCCAAATCACGTAGGATCGCCTCAGTCATCTGGGCAAAGCTCAGCTCACCCGAGCGCGCCGCCTGACCCAGTGAACGCTCGATTGTGTCGCCCGTACGCGCAAACGCCGCCTCGATCGCCTGCGCCGCCCGCGTGGCAGGGCCATCCGCTAGCGCTTCGAAAGCCGCGCTGACCTCATCGATTTCGTCATTAAAATCAGTCATGTCGTGTGTCCGGATATTGTTTGCGAAGCGCCTCAAGGCCGGCCCGGTTCAGTGGCGCCGGGCCGGCAGGGCCCGTGATGGCGCGCCATTCAATCAGGCTGAGTTGCCAAAACTGATGGGGCGACAGGCCCAGCTGCGCGGCCTGGGCGAGACCGTCGCGCCAGTTCAGCGCCGCCTTCAAAGCGCCGCCTCAAAACACGCCGCCACCGCCCGTGCCGCCGCATTCAGATCCAGCCGGCTGGCGCGAAGCTCCGCCTCGCTGATCGCATGGCCGCCGCCCCTGAGAAGCGCCAGCAGCACGGCGAGCAAATCGCGCGCGCCCAGCGTTTTCAGCCGTGTCTCCACCGCGCCATCAAACAGCGCCTCTATCTCGGCCAGCGCGCCCAGCGTCAGGCACAGCACATAGCGCTCACCATCAATCTGAAGCGCCACTTCACCCCTTGCTGTATTGACCATCAGGCGCTCGCAAAGCCGATCGCGCCCGCCGAAGACAACGTCATCGACCAGGCCGCCTCGCCATCATGGCGACCGGAATATTCCAGCGCCGCCAGCACAAAGGCGCCTTCCAGCACCCCGAAGTCACCGATCACCAGCTGCCAGTCATCGGCGCTCTGTGCAAAGAACGCCGCCCGTACCTGCTCGGCGGCCGCCGCATCGACAAACACCCCGGCCCCGCTGACCGAACAGGTCTTGATCCCCGCCCCGCCAATCAACTCGCGCCAGCCATCCGGACTGTCCGCATGCGTGGCATCCACCGTCCGCGCATTGAGCGAGATGGTCTTCATCCGCAGCCCCGCCACAGAAACAAAACTCTGCGAGGGTGCCCCATCGCCAATTTTAAGCAGGATTGATTTTCCCGATTGAAGGGTCATGAAATCTCTCTCTTTCTATGTCTGAAAATCAGGCGGCGTCCGCCCGCCCCATCAACGCCCGCAGGCGAATGACACCGCGGGTGATCCGGCGGTGTTTGGTCGCGAAAACATCCGTATAAACCGGTATCAAAGACAGCAGCGCCCAGCCCGCCGGCAGTGTGATATCCAGCCCGCGCAAGGCGGCGCGCAATTGCCCGGTCACCGCGCCCGCATCATCGTCCCGGCACCAGATATCCAGCGTCAGCCGGTGCTCGATCAGCGCCACGCTGTCACCGTCACGTGCCTGGCTCTGGGCCCGGCCCCAGCTGGCATGGGGATAGCCCGCCTCGCGTGACCGCGTCTCATACAGCCGCACCGGATCGCCCAGCACCGCCTGCACACCGGCATCTGAGCGCATCGCGGCTTCAATCGCCGCGCGCAACTCCGATTCCGGCGCACTCACAGCGACAGCCTCCGCCATGGCGCGATCAGGCTTTGCACGCGCAGCGGCAGCGTTACCGCCTCATCCTCGCTTTCAAACATCGCCTGCATCAGCAGACCACTCGCCTCGATCAACCCGGCGGGCACATCATCGACGGCGGTGCCATAGCCACACACAAATTCAATTTCGATTCCCGCTATGGCGCGCCCCGGCTCGGGAAATTGCGCATTGCGGCCCAAAGCGATGCGTCCGGGGTCGGCCAAGGTGTCGATGAAATATTGCGACGGATCCCAGAGCGTGCCGAAATTGTCCGCGTCAAACACCTCGATCCGTTCAATGCTGACAAGCGGCGGTTTTACCAGTGTGAACTGGGTTGCAAAGGCCGCCAGACGGCATTTCTGCCCGCGCTGCGCCTGCCAGCTATCGCGCCTTTCTACCCAGGTCTGGTTGAAAATCGCCCGGCCGCTCTCATATTCAATGCGCTGCCGTGCTGTACGGATAAGATGGACGAGGCGCGAATTTTGCGTATCGTCGCTCAGGCGCAGTCGCGCTTTCGCCTGTTCCAGCGTTATCGGCTCGGTCGCAGGCGGTGTAATTTGGGAGAGTGACATGTCCGGCTCCAATATGAATGAGAAGATTTTGGCCACGCGCATCAATGCGCAACTGACCGGCCTTGCCGGACTTGCCGGCCTGGTAATCACCTTGATTTCAATGCTGTTTGCTGGCGCAACACCGATCCTGCTCGGCGCTGTCTCCATCGGCCTGCTGGCCCTCTCACACGCCGCCACACAAGCGCAGCAAAAAGCCGCCCGCATCCCGGTCCGCATCAAGACAGATCGCCGCGACCGCTAATCCCATGGACAATCGCGCCCTCAACGCCCTGCTGGCGCTGATCGTCGCCCTGGCCATCGCCGCCACACCATCCTTCTGGCTCGGCGCACTGTTGGTCGAACGCATCTATGAATTGGCCGGCACACCCGACATCAATCTGTTTGAACCCGGCCTGCCAATGTTTGCCTGGGCGATGACCGGCCTAATCGGCACCGCCCTCCTCGTCCGCCCCCTGGAAAACCTGATCCGTGTCCACGGCTATCAGATGGACAGCGCTGAGGATCACCGCGGCGTCGATTTTTCTGATGGTGTGAATGACCAGATCAGTGATGAGGCGGAAGAAGCGCTGGCGAAGTTTTTGGACGATGAGTTGAAGCGGAAATAAGTGAGAAAAAGCCCTCGGCGATCCGGCGTTTCGTTCGATATATTGCATCAAGCATATGGCGATTTATCGCCTCAATCGTCTTTGTAACCGCGTTCTATGGCGGGGTTTACACTTGGCACTCGCTGTCGCCAGATACCGTCCCTGGACTTTTGGTGGTCGTCGCCGCTTTAACACTCTTTGCTTGGCCGCAAGTGCTCTTCGAGCTGTTCATCTACGCCTTGATTTTCCCCGCAAATGACAAACCCAAAAGCACCGAAAAAAACGAAACAAGCGACGCCGCCGAAAAGGCTCTGACGGACAATCTGGGGAGCGAGTTGAAGCGGAAATAGCCGGCCCCACACACCGACCTCGCCCATCAATTATAACGTCATCCTGATGACGATCAGGACCCAGTTCATAGAGCGGTTATGCCGGAAGAATAATGCTCGGCCCGCGCTTCGCACACCCTTGCCGCGCCTTATGAACTGGGTCCTGACCTTCGTCAGAATGACGGTCTTTTTGCGTCTCTAACTCGCCCCGAATTTTAGCACTTTGATCGCGTCGAAATTCTGCACGCCGCCACCGACACGCTTGGTCGTGTAGAACAGCACATAGGGCTTGGCGGAATACGGGTCGCGCAAGACCTGGACACCCTGGCGGTCGAGGATCAGATAGCCCTTGGAAAAGTCACCGAAAGCGATCGCGGCGCTGTCGGCTTCGATATTGGGCATGTCTTCGGCTTCGGTGATGCCATAGCCCAGCAAGGTCGATGAGCCGCCCTCGGACAGGTTGGGCTGCCAGAGATAATGGCCGTCGGCATCCTTGAAGCGGCGAACGGCGGACAGGGTGGATTTGTTCATCACAAACCGGCCCCGGGCGCGAAACACATTCTTGGGGGCATAGACCAGATTGATCAGCGCATCGGCCGGATCACTGGCGGCAAACCCGCCCGACACACCGGTCGCCACATAGCCCAGCTCGTCTGTGCCCTGGCTACCCTCGGCCGCGCGGCCATAGCTTAGAAAGCCCTTTGGCTTGTTGATGCCATCGCCGGACACAAACGCCGCGCTTTCCTGTTCGGCAAACACATCCTGAACTTCCTCGGCCAGCCATTGGTCGATATCGACCATTGCATCATCGAGCAATTGCGTGGTCGCCGCCGGCATGGCGTAGAGCTCGGCGGTGGGGAAATCGAGCAGATCCAGGGTCGGGCTGTCGGTCTCCGGACGGGCCGCCGTCTCGGTCACCCAGCCCGACGCCGCCCCGCCGCGTGAGATCGGCTTGCGAAACACAGAAGCATGGGTCTGGCGCACCGAGGCAATCGCGCGGATCGGTGAGGCTGCGGTCAGCAAGCGGTCGATAAACGCCTCGGTCTGTTGCGGCACCACATAGCCGCCATCACTTAGAACACCGGCACTGGCCGACTTTCCCTCCACCATATGCGAGGCATCGCCGGACCGCATGAAACGCGACCAGCCCGTGCGGGCGTCATCCACCGCCTCAGCCTGCAGGCCGGGCCGCGACTGATCGAGCAAAAGCCGGTCCAGCGCCGATTTTTGCTGGGTCAGCGCGCTGTCGATGCGCGACACCTTCTCTTCCAGCAACACATCGCCCGACGCCTTCGCCTCGATCTCGGAGAGACGCTCATCATTGGCGTCCTTGAAGGCGGAGAAGGATGCCAGCACATCCTCCATCGCCTGGCGGGTTTCATGATTGGCAGGTTTCATTTTGGTTTCCTTGGTCATGGAGAGTCCTTGTTTTTCAGGAAGAAACAGTTGTCAGGCGGCCCGCGCAGCCGGGGAAATCACTCGCAAGCGCGCCTGTGGCAGCATCGGGAAGGTCACCAGCGAAACCTCCCACAAATCAATGTCGTGCAGGGCTCGGCCGCGTGGCATATCCGCCGCTTTAATGGTGCGAAATCCAATCGACAGCCCGTCCAGCGCGCCGCGCGCCAGCAGGCGCTGCGCGATCCGCCCGCGCGGCCCGTCCGGATACAGCCGGCCGCGCACAAACAGGCCGCGCCGGTCCTCAATCATCTCGTCCCAGACACCGACGGGTTCGCCCGCCTCATGCTGGAACAACATCGGGACATTGCCCTTGCGCAACAGGCTCGCCGCAAAAGCACCGGGCCGCACAATATCGCCACCCAAATCCTGCACATCAAACAGGCTGGCATATCCCTCGATTTGCAGGGTTTCGGTCATTGGGATTTCTTTCTGGAATTGAATGCACGCCAACAAACAAGCGCCTTGCCCCGGATTTATTCCGGGGCCTGGCATGCGGTGGCAATTGTGCGATGAGGCGGCGCATCCGCGTTACATTCAGCTCGCCCTCCGGGCCCCGGAACACGTCCGGGGAAAGGAATAAATCCGGGGGAAGACGCTAAATTGGGGAAGCGGATACCGCCTCAATCATCCATTCGGCGTTCAATGCGGATCAAACTTTCGCGGACCAGACGCATCTCGGCCTCCAGACCCGCCAGCCGTTCAGCCAGATCCACCTGACGGCCGGATTGACGTTCCAGCTGGTCGATCCGTGTGCCGACCTGGCCAAACCAGATCAGCGCGCCGGACGTTTGCACCAGCAGCGCCATCAGCACACCCAGCGTGATGTGACGTTGCAGCGACCAGCGTGGTTGCAACGTCACGCCCCGCCCTCCATCAGCGCCGGCACAGCCGAGACATCGGCTTCAATGCGCAAATCCGGCGAATACCAGGGCCGCAACCAGCCCGTCATCGAGCGCGCTGCCTTGGCGGTCAGCGGGGCGATTGTCTGGCGCCAGAAGGCCAGATTGGCCTCGCGGTAATTGGCATAGGTATTGTCTCCGGGCAGACCGAGCAGAAGCGGCGGCACGCCAAAGGCCAGGGCGATCTCTCGCGCGGCCTCTCGGCGGGCTTGCGTGAAATCCATATCCGCCGGCGACATCGACATCGGCTTCCAGTCCAGCCCGCCCTCCAGCAATAGGGGCCGGCCGGCATTCTGACTGCCCGTATGGGCGCTGGTCAGCTCCTCGCGCAGGCGTTCAAACTGCGCCTCGCTGAGCCGCCCCTCCCCCTCACCGCCATTAAACACCAGCGCGCCGGATGGACGTGCCGCATTATCCAGCAGCGCCTTCGCCCACTCACCTCCGGCATTGTGTAATTCCAGCGCGCGAGCCGCAGCCTGCAGCGGAGAGAAGCCGTAATAATCGTCTGTGGGATGAAAGACTCGCATATGTAAAATCTGTGACCTTTCAGACTCAGTATCGCGCGAATACCGGATTTTTCTGCCACCGACCGAATACTCCCACCCGGATGGCCAACCCGTTGGACCGGGCAGGACTCGCATGCGATCCGGGCGTAAGGCGAATAATTCTCGCGGCACAAGCTCAAGGTGTGCAAGCTCGACATAGGCATTTCCTGCCAATTGTAGAAAACCGTAAAAAACCTCCATCAATTCCGCCGCGGACTGCCCCGGATTGGGTTGATCGAGCAATGTCTGGGCGGCGGGCAAATTGGCCGTCAGCGGTACCGCCGCAGCGGCCTCGGAGATTAGCCGGACGCAGCGATTGGCGATCGCATTGCGCTCATATCCTTCGCGCACCAGGCCGGGCACATCGCGCGGACGCCAGGCGGGCTGTCCGCCAAATTGCATCGCCACCAGACGCTTGGCCGCACTGGTTTTGGTCTCCCGGCCGAGCAGACGATCGAATAGTCCAGCCATCACAGCCTCCATCAAATTATCAAAGTTGTCGCAGGCGCGGCGCACCGCCCCGCCCCATCAGCAAATCCGTGATCGCCCACACCAAGGCATCCACCCGGTCCGGACTGGAGCGCGGCCCGTCGGGCGCACCAAACGCACACATCTGATCTTCCAGCGCCTCAAACCGGTCGGCATGACGGACACGGCCAGCCGCATAGAGGGCGGCAATCGGCTCGGCACGCACGTGTTTGCCGCGTGTGGCATGCACCAGCCGAATCGGCAGGCCGGCATCCGCCGCCATCAACACAGAGCGCACCATCTCACCGCCCTGATTGGCCTCGGCAATCACACAATCGGCCTGCCAGGCCTCAAACCCGCGCGCCACCGCCGCCGCCCACACCGCCGGCAGAGCAGGCCCAAACGACAAATCCGCCAACACAAACGCCCGGCGCGACACACCCGCACCGCACGCCCCGGCCACCACAATCCCGCACTCATCCGCCCGCGGCCCTCCCGTTGCTGGGGGGTCCACCGCCACCACGATCCGGTCCAGCTCTGGCGCTGTCTCTATGCGCGAAGCCTCCAGAGGGTCGCGCTGCCACAGGGCACCCGGTGGATCGTCCACCAGCAAACCCTCCAGCTCCTGTCGCCCCAAACCCGAGCGGCCATAGCTGGCTTGCATCGCGTCCACGAAACCGGGCGCCAGATGGGCCGCATTGCCTGCCGTCGACTGGTGCGACACGACGATCCGCGATGTCTGATCTTTCGCCTGCGCCACCAATTCTTTCAGCGCCTGGATCGGACGCGGCGTTGTCGTCAGCATCAATTGCGGTCTTGTCCCCAGCCGTAATCCCATACGCAGCGTATCCAGCACCGCCTGCGGCTCTTTCCACGCCGCAAATTCATCACCCCAGGCGCAATCAAATTGCGGGCCGCGCAGCCCGTCCGCATCCTCGGCGGAAAAGCCGTAGCCAACAGCGCCGCAATCCCAGACCACGCGTTTGCGCGACACTTCATAATGGGGGCGTAATCGCGTTGGCCCGACATGAAGCAGGCCCGACGGCCCCTCCATCATCACCTCACGCACATCACCAAAGGTCGGTGCCACCAGCGCGATGCGGCGACAGCCTTCGATCACGCGCTGGGCCACCCATTCGGCACCGGCTCGCGTCTTGCCCGCCCCGCGACCGCCCATGAATAGCCAGATCAGCCAAGCGTCAGGCAGTGCAAGCTGAGGCGGCTCGGAAGCTGTCAGCCAGCCACGTCCAATTCGCTCAATCTGCGACTGGCTCGCCGTCTTCAGAAAGTCCCGCTGCCAGCCGGCGCTCATGGAGTAGAATTGCACGGCGCTCAATTCGCCGCTTGAGCGCTTCGAACTCATCATCGCTCAGCGTGTCTTCATCTGCTTCGTCACTCGCATCATTCCGGTGAGCCTCCGCCAATTTGCTCTGCGCCACGCGCGCCATCTCAAAGGCCCGACGCGCATTGCAAATCGCCGTCAGCGCCCTCGCCCGCTTGGTCGCTGCCGCGTCATTCCCGCCATTGAGCAGCGCCTCCATCTTCACCAATTCGCGCTCCCGCGACTGATCGATCAACGCCGCCTTCTCCGCCTCGGGCCGCCGCGCCAATTCCCGCAGTTTTCGCCGCACATGATCGGCCGACTGGCCTATCTCTCGCGCCAGATCGACCGGCCTCTCGCCCGCCTCAAAACGCTGCACCAGCCGCGCCCATTCAACAGCGTCGAGCCCGTTTTCTCTCGGATTTCTGAGCATGCCGAATAATAGGCCGGCCACTGGATGGGTCGGACAAGGGAGGTGACTTTTTTGCGAAGGGGTTGGTGGGATTGGAGGAATTTGTGAGGCTATCCGGGATAACCTCGGACTAATCAACTCAAACAGGACTTCAAAACGCGTGCGCCCGCACAGGGCCATCCATACTTGTCTTGTCCGCCAGCGGGCCGCAAGACATTCATGGTGGGCTTTGCGCGATGCGCGTCTCTTCTTGATCCATTTCCTAAGGCCCCTTGCCATTCCTTCCCGCCCGGTCCAAACCCCCGGCAACGCGAAGGACACTTCCATGACAACACTCTGGCGCCTCACGGCCTATCATCACTTTGCCAATCTGGCCGAGACAGTTGAACGTCTCGATGAGGCGCAGCCGCCCCTGGCCCTGTCCTGGTCACTGTTTGATGAGGGCCTTGGTGCCAAGCTGGATGTATTGTTTGATACGCAGCCCGATGAGGCGGCATTTCGGGCGGCCACTGGATTGAGCGAAGACATTGCCGCCGAGATTGCCCCCCTGCCCGAGGAAGACTGGATCCGCATGTCGCTGGCCGGACTAAAGCCGGTCGAGGCGGGACGCTTCACCCTGTATGGCGCCCATGATCGCGATCAATTGGCTCCCAGCCAGATCGGCATTGAGATCGAAGCCGGCCCAGCCTTTGGCACCGGACATCACGGCACCACGCGTGGCTGTCTGATGGCGTTCGATGAAATGCTCACCGCCGGCAATCACCCGGCGCGTATTCTCGATCTGGGCTGCGGGACAGCGGCGCTGGCAATCGGCGCGGCCAAAACCTTGCCCGACGCGACGATCTGGGCCTCGGATATCGATCCGGAAGCGATCACGGAGAGCGAAGAAAATTGCCGCAAGAACGGTATTTCCGGCGTCAATTGTTTTGTTGCTGAAGGGCTCGAGCATCCGCGCCTCGCCGGCGCGCAGTTTGAACTGGTCTTCGCCAATATTCTGGCCGGCCCACTGGTGGAGCTGGCTCCCGGCATTGCCAATATCATCGCCCCCGGCGGCCGCGTCATCCTGTCCGGCCTTTTGACCGAACAGGAAGACATGGTGCGCGGCCCCTATGAGGCGGCAGGGCTTATCGTGACCCGACAAACCCCGATCGAGGGCTGGGAAACTTTGGTAGCGGTCAAACCCGCCTAGCCAAAGAGTAGGTCAGACACCGGACGCAGGTCTGTTGATTGCCATATCAACAGGACCAAGGACGAGCGACCAAGCGGGAGCGCAGCCCGCGTGGCGCTTGAACGCCTTACCTAAAACTTCCGCGTGGCGCTTGAACGCCAGCTAAAACCTTACTTCCGCTTGCCCTTCACGCCACACGCCGCCAGAAACGCGTTCACGTCTGTGCTGCGCTGGGCAATGCGGACGCCGGCCTTGGCGCGGTTGCGGTCCATTGCGTGATTGAGTGCGTCGGCACCGTTAAAGCGAATAATCGCGTCCATCGAATACATATCCATCTCCTCAACGGCTGGCTGATACGGGGTGCAACAGCATCTGGCGGTCTGAATGGGCCGGCTCTTTGCGCCTGATCGCGCGGCTTGGCGAGCACTTCAATTGCAATGCTCTCTTGCGCAAATGCATGCAGGCATGCGACGCAGTCTGATCACAGTTTTTGCCGCGGCGGAGCCAGACCATGACGCAGATGATTTCCCAGACCTATGACGTCAAGGGTGGCCCAAAATACGGCCAGACCAATGTGCCCAAACTGCGCGCCCGCCTGAGCGCCCAGGGTCTGGATGGATTCCTCGTCCCGCATGAGGATGAATACGACAATGAATACCTGCCCGATTGCAATGAGCGCCTGCTCTGGGTGACGGGATTTTCCGGTTCTGCAGGGGCGGCCATTGTTATGACCGACCGCGCCGCAGTGTTTGTCGACGGCCGCTACACCTTGCAAATTCGCCAGCAAGCCGATGGCGCTATCTTCGACTATTGCGACCTTGTTGATCAGGGTCTCCATGGCTGGATCGAAGAACACGGCAAGGCCGGCGAGAAGATCGGCTATGATGCCCGCCTGCACAGCCCGGCCTCCCTGGATCGCCTCACAACATCCGCCCAGCGCGCCGGTGTGGAGCTGGTCAGCGTCGACAGCAATCCGCTTGATGAAGCCTGGGATGATCGCCCCGCTGCGCCGATGGCCGCCATTATTCCGCAGCCAGCCGAATTTGCCGGCGAGGAACACACGTCCAAGCGCGAACGCATCGGCATCGCCATCGAACGCGGTGGCGCTGATGCAGCCGTGATCACCGCACCGCCTTCAATTGCCTGGCTGATGAATATTCGCGGCGGAGACGTCTCGCGCTCTCCCTTGCCTTTATCGGCCGCCATACTCGACAAAAACGGCCGTGCGACCTTGTTTGTCGCGCCGGAGAAGCTTTCCTCAAACACTCGCTCTCATCTGGGAAATGAAATCGCCCTGCGGCCAGAAGATGAATTCGCCGCCGGACTTGCCGAGCTAAAGGGCAAGACGGTCCGCGTCGATGCCGATACAGCCTCTGCCTGGGTATTTGACCGGCTGACAGATGGCGGTGCCCGGGTGCAGCGTCTGGAAGATCCGGTGATGCGTTCCAAGGCCGCCAAGAATGCGGCTGAAGTGGAAGGCGCGCGCCAGGCGCATATTCGCGATGGCGCTGCCATCGTGCGCTTCCTGCACTGGCTCGACACCGAAGCGCAATCTGGCAATGTCGATGAGATACAGGCTGCCCAAAAGCTGGAATCGATCCGTAAGACGCTTCCTGAATTGCGCGATCTTTCCTTTGATACGATATCCGGTGCCCAGGGCAATGCCGCCTTCGCGCACTACCGTGTCTCTGAAGAGAGCAATCTGAAACTCGCCAAGAATTCGCTCTACCTCGTCGATAGTGGTGGTCAGTATATCGACGGCACAACAGACATCACCCGCACAGTGCCCATCGGCACTGCGGACGCAGACATGCGCACCCAGTTCACCCGCGTGCTGAAGGGTCATATCGCCCTGTCCATGGTGCGTTTTCCCAAGGGCACGACCGGCACCCAGCTCGACATTCTGGCCCGCCTGCCCCTGTGGGAGGCCGGCTTTGACTATGATCACGGCACCGGCCACGGTGTCGGCGCATTCCTGGGCGTGCATGAGGGCCCCCAGCGTATCGCCAAAGCGCCCAATTCAGTCGCGCTGGAGCCTGGCATGATCCTGTCCAATGAGCCGGGTTATTACCGCGAAGATGCCTTTGGTATCCGCGTTGAGAACTTGCAAGTGGTCACACCGGCCGAAGCGATTTCGGGTGGCGAACGCGCCATGTTGGGCTTTGAAACCCTGACGATGGCCCCGATCCATCAGGATTTGATCATCACATCCCTGCTCACCGATGCCGAGCGAGCATGGATGGACTCCTACCACGCCGAGGTTCGCAAACGCCTGATGCCGCTGGTGGACGGCGAAATTGCTGACTGGCTGACCGCGGCGACAGAGCCCCTCAAGGACTGATGCGCGCCCTGCTCATCCTTTGCAGCACGCTGATTTTGAGCGGCTGCTTTTATTCTGACAACGCCCTGATCGGGCGTCGTCTGGCACAATTCCCGCTGGATGACGGTGTCTACGCGCATACGCCCTACGACGAAAACGGCCAGCCCTGGGTCCGCCCGGCCTGGACCGGCGAAATCCGTCGCCGCGGTTGGATTTATTCTTCGGACGTGGCGGATTTCCCGCACGAGGGTGCTCGCATGCGCGAGATGACACCGGGCATTTACGCGGTGATGAAACCCAGTGACGGCTATTACGTTTACGGCGTGATGTTCCTCTATCCCGACGGCATCGCTACCTATCACATGCCGTCCTGCGCAGACCTCGAGGATTCGGCCATTGCCGTTTACGATGTGGAACGCGATGAAGATGGTTACTGCGAAATTCCAAGTTGGACAGCGCTCAGCTCGGTTTTACAGCTCTATTTGGGCGCAATCGGTGACGAAATGCGGATTGACGGCATTTACCGACGTGCGGATTAGCGCGTTGTTAACCATGTCGCCTAGGCATATCTCAATTTATTAGTTCTATATTAGTCCCCGTAATTGGAACAAAACGGGATGTGCGCGCCAGGGCGGCGATCAAAGCAAGGCAGGAAATCGACGCTTTTGTCACCGCAGTACCCGGCGATGGTATTGCCGACGGTGATCGCATTCCGGAATACGAAAACACCCTGATTCAAACCCGCACTTTCGCCGACAAGTCGACGCGGGAAATGGGTGTTTGGACCGATGAGGTCCGCTTTCGGCACGCCGCCGATGGCGACATTTTGATCCGCACGCAATCGGCGAATATGCACGATGAAGCCAGTTGGCATCAGGAAATCGAGCTGAAGCGCAAAACCCTGCGGCCACGTAGCGTGATTATTCACAGCGGCGAAAATTTGCACAATCGCGTCATGTATAATGACCATGTCATTCACACGACACGTCGGCTGTGGCCTGAGGGTGATAGCGAGGGTGGACCGGTGATGGTCGATTTGGTGCTCACTCCGCCGGAAGCGGTATTTGAGTGGCAATTATGGGAGCTGAGCTTCGCAGCCTTCCCGCTTGAAATTGGATATTCCTGCCGGTTTTTGGCGCATCACGTGCAGATCAATGCCGCTTCACCGCTAATCCGGGTGAGCTTCGTCGTCACTGGCGAGGAAAAAATCTGGAGCGAGCTGGATGGCTGGACCGATTGCTGGTGCGTCGAGGCGCAGGCCGATAATCCCTGGACAGTCTGGATCGCAAAAGACCGCACCCAGGCGCCCATCGCCAAGGTGATGATCGAATATCCCAGCTATACCGACACGTGGGTGCGGGAGTAGATTATAACCGCAGCGTCGCAAAGGCTCGAAATTGAGCTTCCAGAAAGAACACCGTCCTCTGGCGTGGCAGATGGCCATATCGATGGCTGGACAGTCTGGATCACTCCCGACAAGCAGATTGCTCCGATTGCCAAGGTCGAAATTCGCTATCCAGATTAGACCAACCACTGGCCCCGCGATCAAAGTGACCAGGATCACGAACGCGCCGCATTTTCGGCACACACACGCGCTACACCCCCGATGGCTCAATAGGGGGAATGCCACGCACCGCTCATTTCGAATCTTGATCGTCACCTGTTTCAGCTTAGCCCTGTCAGCCTGTTTCAGCTCAAGAATTCCGCTGATCTCAGAGGCCGAAAATGAAATTCTGATCACCACCGGTTATTACAAAGTTTTTGAATTTGACGAGAGTGATGGAGAGGCTGACCTCACCTGGTCCGGGCAAATCGATGTCTCTAACGGCCGGATAACCTCGCCGGAGGATGAGCATCCATTTGAAAATATGCGTGTGCGATCACTGACCGCAGATATTTTCGTCGGACAAAGCCAGGAAGATGAAGACAGTGAGGCTTTTCTCTACGTTCTGATCTTTGCCTATGACAACGGCACGCTCGGATTTCATCTCCCCGATTGCGGGGAATTGGGCGAAGCAACACGAACGCGCCTTGAGCTCGAACTGGGTCAGTATAATACGTGCGAGTTCGAAGACTGGGATACACTCCGCGAAGCTTTGATGATTTATGTGCGCGAACAAGGTGATGCCATGATCATCTCCCAGGCCATGTATCGGGTAAACTAGGCCCGACGCTTTCACGTTTTGCTTTCCCCGCCGTTCGCAATATGCAAACTTGAAGCGGAAACGGGGAGAAAAGCATGTCTGAATCACACCCATCTGAGACAGCGTCTACCGGCGTTCCAGTCTGGTTCTGGATTGGCAGCGGTCTGGCACTTTTATGGAATGCCTTCGGCCTGTTCGACTTTTACAATTCCGTCTCGCTCAACGAAGACTATCTGGCCGCCTACCCGGGTTATATTGAATTTATTCAATCCATGCCGGTCTGGGCGATGGCCGGCTGGGGCATGGGTGTTTCACTGTCGGTCGTCGGATCTGCTTTGCTCTTACTGCGCAAGACCTAGGCTTTCCACGCCTATGCCATCGCGATCTTCGGCATGATTGTGTCCTTTGGCTATCAGCTCACCAGCGATATGACGCCGGACGGCGATTTGGTTACCACAATCATGACAGGCGTCATCTGGGTGATCGCATTTGCGTTGGTCTGGTTTGCCAAAATGGCGACGAAGAAGGGGTGGCTGAGCTAGCGCTCACCCCCCGATTAAAGCAAACCATTCATCCTCGGTCAGCGTCTCGATCCCCAGATCCGCCGCCTTCTTCGCCTTGGATCCGGCACCTGGCCCTGCCACCAATATATCGGTCTTTTTTGACACCGAGCCAGAAACTTTGGCGCCCAGTGATTGCGCCTTGGCCTTCGCCTCATCGCGCGTGACCCGCTCCAGCGTGCCGGTGAAGACCACGACCTTGCCGGCCACCGGACTATCGGTACTGACCTGCTCGGCATCAGCGACATTGAGCTGATCGGACAGGCGGTCCAGCAGGTCGCGATTTTGTGGTTCGCCGAAATATTGGTCCAGCGCTTCCACGGCGGTTTCGCCAATCCCGTCAATCGCCAGCATCTCAGAGCGCACGGTTTCGTCTTCCAGGCCCTCCGCAGCGGCACGAATGGCAGCCCAGCTGCCATAGGAACGCGCCAGCAGGCCGGACGTGCCCTCGCCTACATGCCGGATCCCCAGAGCGTTGAGCAGACGCAGCAGCGCAATATCGCGCCGGTCATCGATCGCGGCAAACAGATTATTCGCACTGGTCTCGCCCCAGCCCTCACGCTCTTGCAGGGGTGGCGTGATCTCACCCGCCGCGTTGCGCGCCTTCAGCGTGAAGATATGCGACGGCTCGGTCACCAGGCCTTCATCGTGGAAGGCCTCGATCTGCTTGGTGCCCATGCCTTCAATGTCAAACGCCTTGCGGCCCACAAAGTGCTTCAGGCGCTCCTTGATCTGTGCGCCGCAGATCAAACCGCCCGTACAGCGCCGCACCACGTCCAGCTTGCCGGTCTTCTCATCATGCTCGCGAACGGCATGACTGCCGCATTCCGGGCAGATCACCGGAAAATCAAACGCCTCACCGCGCCCGGCCCGGTCGGCATTGGTCACGCGCACCACTTGCGGGATCACATCACCGGCGCGCTGGATCACCACCGTATCGCCGGCGCGGATATCCTTGCGCTCGATCTCGTCCTGATTGTGCAAGGTGGCATTGGTCACCACCACACCACCCACCGTCACCGGGGTCAGCCGGGCGACCGGCGTCAGCGCACCCGTACGACCCACCTGGATATCAATCGCTTCCAGCAGAGTCGTCGCCTGCTCGGCGGGAAATTTGTGGGCGATCGCCCAGCGCGGTGCTCGCGACACCTGCCCAAGACGTTCCTGCCAGTCCAGACGGTCCACCTTGTAGACCACGCCATCAATGTCATAACCCAGCCCGGCCCGGCTTTCCTCGATGCCGCGATAGACCTCCAGCAGCGCCTCAACGCTGTCGCAGCGCTTCATCATGTCATTGACGACAAAGCCCCAATCGGCAAAGCGCTGCACCGCCTCAAACTGCGTCTCGCCAATTGGCGCGCTCATTTCACCCCAGGCATAGGCGAAATAGCGCAGCGGGCGTTCCGCCGTCATCTTCGGATCGAGCTGGCGCAGGGACCCCGCCGCCGCATTGCGCGGATTTTTATAGGCCCGCTTGCCACGTTCTTCCTGGCGCACATTGAGCGCCGCAAAGTGCGCATGGCTCATATAGACCTCGCCGCGCACTTCCAGAACATCCGGCCAGCCCGTCCCCGGCAAGGTTTCCGGCACATCCTGCAGGGTCAGCAAATTGAGCGTCACATCCTCGCCCGTCGTGCCATCGCCACGCGTCGCCCCGTGGATCAACCGGCCCTTCTCATAACGCAGATTGGCCGACAGGCCGTCAATCTTGGGCTCGGCGGTAATCGCCACGTGCTGATCTTCCGACAGGCCCAAAAACCGTCGCACGCGGCCGACAAAGTCCGCCACATCCTCTTCGTTAAACGCATTGCCCAGCGAGAGCATCGGCACAGCATGCGTAATCTCACCAAACTTGCCGCCCGGCTTGGCGCCAACTGTCTGGCTCGGGCTGAACAAATCAACCAATTGTGGAAATGCGGCTTCGATCTCGAGCAGGCGCAGGCGCAGCAAATCATAAATAGCGTCCGATACCTTCGGCGCATCATTTTGGTAGTACGCCTTGTCATGCGCACGGATTTCCTTGGCCAGGCGCGCATGCTCTGTGCGGGCCTCGCTCTCGGTCAGGTCTGCAACATCCTTCAGCGCACTCATTCGTCACCTCGTCGGCCGCGAGCTCTAGGCTTCATTGTTCGCATGAATACTAAATCGAATCGTCCGGTTTAACGTTCCAGAACCTGCAGGAAGTTGTCGGGCAAATCCACGGTCCGGCTCTGTACAAATTTGAGCGAAACCCGATGAGCAACTCAATCGCGATATTACCCACGCGATCGACGACGTCATACCTCGACGGCCATGAGCGCATCCGCCTGGGCTCTCGCTGCCTCCGTCACCTCGGCGCCAGACAACATACGCGCAATCTCTTCGCGACGGGCCTCGCCGGTCAACAATCGCAACGTGGTTTTCACGCCGCCAGATCCATCGTCAATTTTGTCGATTTTCCAGTGATGACTGGCCTGCGCCGCCACTTGCGGGCTGTGCGTCACCACCAGAGTTTGCCCGGCTTGCGCCAGGCGTTGCAACCGACGGCCAACCGCATCAGCCACCGCTCCGCCAACCCCCTGATCAACCTCGTCAAACACCAGAACGCGGCCAGCGTCATCGCCCGCCAGCGAGACCTTCAAAGCCAGGGCAAAACGCGCCAGCTCACCACCGGATGCGATCTTGTCGATCGGACCAAAGGGCGCGCCCGGATTCGTCGAGACTTCAAACATTACCGTGTCGACGCCCGTCGGCCCGGCCTTGTCGGACCCACTCGCCAACGCGACACGAAAACCCGCCTTGTCCATCTTCAATGGAGCCAGCTCGCCCGCCACGGCGTTTGCCAGTGTTTTACCCGCAGCCTTGCGGCTTCTGGTCAGGGCCGCAGCGGCATCATCATAAACCGATTGCGCCGCCTGCACGGCGCGTTTCGCCTCCGCAATTCGCGCACCGGCATTATCGATGGCGTCCAACTGCGCCGCGAAACGCGCATGCAAATCCACCAGCGCCTCGGTTGACACCTCATGCTTGCGCGCCATTGCCCGCAGCGCGAACAGGCGTTCTTCAACCGCCTCAAGCCGCCCGGGCTCAACATCAAACGCTGACGCCGCATCGTCGAGCGCATCACCCGCCTCGCCAAATTCAATCAATGCCCGGTCAATCGCACTGGAAGCCCGCTCAAGCGCCGCACCGGCCATTCCCGCCGAGCCAATCTGATCTCGCGCCCGCTCCAGCCCGCGCAGGGCCGTGTTGAGACGGGTTTCCAATCCTCCACCTGCGTCGCCGCCGCCTGCTCCCGCGAGGGCTTTCTGCGCGTCCTGAAGGTCGCCCAAGGCCCGCTCGGCCCCCATCAAAAACTGACGTTCCTCCGCCAGGGCCGGCTCTTCATCGGCAACCGGGTTGAGCTGTTCCAGCTCACCCAGTGCGTGACGCAGAAAATCCTGTTCGGAATTGGACGCATTATTGGCTTCCACCAGATCGCCCAGCAGAGAGCGTGCGTCCGCCAGCACCGTCCAGGCCGTGCGGCAGGTGGTCAGAAGTTTGGGGTGTGCTGCAAAGGTGTCGAGCTGACCGCGATGGGTCTTGGGATCCAGCAGACCGCGCCCATCGTGCTGGCCATGCACTTCCAGCATCACCTCACCGAGCTGTCGCAACAGGCCGACACTGGCGGGTTGATCATTGATAAACGCGCGAGACCGGCCGTCTTCGCCGAGCCGACGACGCAAAATGATCGCCTCACCCGGCTCGATATCAATATCGGCATCATTTAAAATTTGGCGGGCAGCATGATGCGCAGGAAGATCAAACTCGGCCGTGGCACGCGCCTCAGAGGTGCCATGCCGGACAAGTGTGCGCTCCGCACGGTCGCCTGTCGCCAGACCCAGCGCACCCAGCAAAATAGATTTACCGGCCCCGGTCTCACCCGTCAGCGCACACAGGCCCGCATCAAACGACGCATCGAGCGCGTCGATCAAAACGACATTGCGAATGGAGAGCGATTGCAGCATTCAGGCCGTCGCGCCTCTCCCCTGCGGAAAATCAGCCAAACAGTCGGCGCATGGCGCGCTCGAGATAGGTTGGATCTTCCTGGTCGATCAAATCATCAACGGCGATGCCCGAGCGGCTGAGAAGACCGTAACTGTCTTCATACCATTCACTGCCGGGGAAATTGTGCCCCAGCACCGCGCCAACCTGGCGTGCTTCGTCAGAAATACCGATCGCCACATATGATTCCACAAGACGATGCAGCGCCTCGGGTACATGAGATGTGGTGCCGTATTCATTAATCACATTCTGGAATCGATTGATCGCAGCCAGGTGGTAATTTCGGCGTAGATACCAGCGACCAATTTCCATTTCCTTGCCAGCGAGGTGGTCACGCGTCATGTCGATTTTCAGACGCGCATCTGTCGCGTAGCGGCTCTCGGGATACCGGCGGACCACTTGCTCGAGCGCCTGCATGGCTTGCTGGGTTGTCGCCTGATCGCGGCCGACATCCACAATCTGTTCGAAATAGGAGATCGCGATCAGATAATAGGCGTATGGCGTGCTGCGATTGCCGGGATGCAATGCAATGAAACGCTCGGCATCGGAAATCGCTTCTTCATAATTATTGGCCTGATAGTTGGCGAAGGCGGCCATCAGCATTGAGCGGCGGGCCCATTCCGAATACGGGTGCTGACGCTCGACCTCATCATATTGAAGCGCCGCCATTCGGTAGCTGCCATTACTCATCGAGTCGAAGGCTTCGCCGTAAATAGTCTCAGCCGGGCGTTCGATATAGGCCACAGATTCTGTGGGAGAGCTGGCGCACGCACCTAGCACTGCAGACATGAGAACCGGAATCATCAATCGGGACGAAAAGGACATATGGACGCGACTCTATAGCTGACGCGGCGCAAGTGCCGCTGGTTTACAAAGTGTTGTAGCGGATCATTCGCCCCGGCAAAAGGGCTGGTTCAGGAGAAGTGGGATTAAATCGCCCCTAGAGCGATGCCAGCCAGTCCAGACGCGCCTGAATCCAGCCAGCATAAAGCCGCTCCGCCCTAAGTTTCAACGCACCCGAGGGTGCCGGCGGAGCCTGCAATTGCTCAGTCAAAGCTTCCTTGACGCAACGACAAATTCGCGCGCCATATCGTCATTCACAAGATCAAGGAAATGCAGACGAGTACGCAGCAGATCAAATCCGGGGGCAATCGCGCTGATAATCGAGCAACCAGGCTTGTATTTGGGCCTGCCCGACCTCTGTCTGGCTTGATGGGCGGGATTTGCGGCCGCCGTCAGCGGCCTGGCCTACCTCATAATTCCGCAGCTCGAATGCGAGACAGCCTCCCCAGTGTCCCGGGGAGGCTGTCTTGTCTCTCGCGAATTCGCGGGTGATCAGCTTTGAGCGACCGCAGCGCTGTTCATTGAATCATCCCGCATATCAACCATTTTCCAGGCGGTTTTGTCGGCCAGCAGAGCCTTCAACGCGACATTATTGATCGCGTGACCGGGACGGTTCGCAATATACAGTCCGATAATCGGGGCACCCGCCAGATAAATATCACCCAGAGCATCCAGCGCCTTGTGACGGACGAATTCGTCGTCAAAGCGTAGCCCTTCGGGATTCGCCACACCGGTATCATCCAGCACGATGGCATTATCCATCGAGCCGCCGCGGGCCAGGCCTGCGGCAAGCAGCGCATCAAAATCACGCTGAAAACCGAAGGTGCGAGCCGCAGCGATATCGTTGGAGAAAATATCCGGCGACACTTCAAAGGCACAATTTTGACGACCGACGGCGAAGTGCTCGAACTGGATTTCCACTTCAATCGCAGGCTTCAAGGCTGGAAGAAAGGTGCAATGACGACCTTCAGTCTCAACGGTAACCGGCTTGAGCACCTGGATCGCACGACGCGGAACAGCATGCGCCTGCAAACCCACCTGGCGGATAAGCTTGACGAAGGGGGCGGACGATCCGTCCATCACCGGCACTTCGCTGCCATCAATATCAATCACCACATCATCAACACCCAGGCCGGCAAACGCCGCCATCAGATGCTCTACAGTGGCAACGGAAACACCCCCATCATTGCTGATAGTGGTACCCAGACGGACACCGGTGACGCTGTCTGCGCGGGCCGGTATTCGATTATCGCGATCGGTGATGTCTGTGCGGATAAAGAGAATGCCTGTGCCAGCCAAGGCGGGCTTCAGAACGAGACGTACCCGGTCTCCAGAGTGGAGCCCTACGCCTGCACACACCACGGGTGCGGCCAATGTTTGCCGATTGATCACAATACTACGCCGTTTTTGTTCTTGTTATCGTTGTGCGACATAGAAAAGCCGCCCCTCGATGTCACCAAACGACGGGAGCGGCTCTAAGACAATAAAAGCTTTGTTGCGTTTTGTTACGCTTAACCCGCTGTTAATTCGCCTGACGTCTCAGGAAGGCCGGAATTTCCAGATCTCCCTCGTCCAGACTGGCCCCAAAAAGATCGCCTGTTGGCGGCCGCGGCGTGGTGTCCGCAGGCAGGGTCGGGGCAACGGGTGGGGCCACCGGGGCGGCGACAGGTTGTGTCATGGTCGGTGCAACCGGTGTTGGTTCAACGATTTTGCGACGGCGACCAAACAGGGAAAAACCACCCCGTTTGGGCTTTTCAGTCTTTTCCGGAGCCAGGGCAGCCGAGGCGGGTACGGACGGCGCACGCCGTGCTTCCGCCTCACGACGCTCAAGATAACGCTCATTCAAAGTTTGCGCTTCCGCAGCGAGCCGGGCTTGATCAGCGTGAATTTGTGGAGCGGGCGACTGCCGTTCGGCCTCGACATGCGATGCCACTTCAATCGGCGCCACATAGGGCTCGGCCGGCGCGGTTTCCGCTGCCGTTTCCATCTCACTCTGACGATCACTGGCTGGCGTGGGTGCAGACGTATCGAGCGTCGCTGGAATATCCGCTGTTGGAATTTCGGCTGGGGCTTCGACATTCACCCGACCCGGACGCTCGTTATTCAAGCGCTTCCAGGGAAGAATGGCATCATTGGGTGTGCGCTCAACAGGAGCCGCACCCCGCGCACGATTGCGAGGGTCGGCTGCCAGTGCCGCTTCCGCTTCAATTCCGGTCGCAACCACAGACACACGCATGGTTCCATCCATATTTTCATCGAAGGTCGAACCAACGATGATATTGGCTTCCGAATCCACTTCGGATCGAATCTCATTGGCCGCTTCATCAACCTCATACAGCGTCATGTCATAGCCGCCGGTGATATTGATCAGCACGCCGGTCGCACCCTTCATCGACACATCATCCAGTAATGGATTGGAGATCGCCGCCTGGGAGGCTTCCACAGCGCGCTTCTCGCCACTGGCCTCACCGGTGCCCATCATCGCCTTGCCCATCTCATTCATCACGGCGCGCACATCGGCAAAATCAAGATTGATCAGGCCGGGCATCACCATCAGATCGGTAATCCCGCGCACACCGGAATGCAGCACCTGGTCCGCCATTGAGAAGGCTTCGGCGAACGTCGTTTTCTCGGTCGCGATGCGGAACAAATTCTGGTTTGGAATAATGATCAGCGTATCCACATGATCCTGCAGCTGATCGATACCGCCCTCAGCCAGCTTCATGCGGCGTGTGCCTTCAAAGTGGAACGGCTTGGTCACCACGCCTACAGTGAGAATGCCCATTTCACGTGCGATCTTGGCCACCACTGGCGCGGCGCCCGTACCGGTGCCGCCGCCCATGCCCGCGGTAATAAAGACCATGTGAGCGCCCGCCAGGTGCTCACGGATCTCATCATTGGATTCTTCGGCCGACTGCTCACCCACTTCCGGTCGCGCACCCGCGCCCAATCCCTGGGTAATCGCCGCACCCATCTGCACCTTCTGCTCGGCACTCGACCGAGTCAGCGCCTGCGAATCTGTATTGGCCACAACAAAATCAACACCCGCCAATTTGGATTCGATCATATTGTTGACGGCATTACCGCCGGCACCACCGACGCCAAACACAACAATACGTGGGCGAAGATCGGAAGATTCTGGGAGGGAGAGATTAAGCGTCATGGCGGAATCCGTGAACATTTTTTTGGTTAACAGAGAGTCACCGCGGACTTTCCACCTAACACGCTTAAGCGAGAGTTAAGACAGGTAAATTTTTTTACAAGGAATAGGCGGTGAGACGGTCACCAATTTCAGGAATGGAATTCGACCATCCCTGCTCAGTCCGCCAGCAAGCGGGTCAGCATCTGCCGGATATGGTCCTGACCGCCAAAAAACACCGCCAGCACACGCACCACATCACTCGCATCATTATAGTCAAACCAGTAGATCGCCCGGCCGATCGTCAGATGTCGCAGGCCCGGAAGTAGATCATCATGTATCTCTCCGCGATCCGGTGCGATCAAAATTCGCTCGGCATCACGCCGGATTTCCAGTGTCCGCGCCTCCGCATGATCCAGAGCCGACTCAACACCCTCTCCAAATCCGAGATAGCTCTCGAGAAGGTGATCAAAAATCAGTTCAAAATCACGTTCGGCCTCAGCGGAAAATTCAATCCGTCGCGTCATGATCGCCGCGCTTCTTGGCGATCATGCGCGCCAGGCGATTATCCAGCTCTGCGCCGTCAACAAAGGCACCCTGGCGGCGGCTCTTCAAGACTTCACGCAAGGCTTCGCGCTCGAGCGCCTCGCCTTCCAGACCCCGGCGCAGGATATCAATACCCTGCTGCAACACCGCGCTGACACTGGAATAGCGCCCCGCCTCGACCAGAGATTTGGCGAACAAGTGCTGCTCGTCGGTAAGGGATACTGAGGATTTGAATGTCATGAATAAGCTCCCACCCGAAAATACTACCCAGTAGCACCACGGTCAAGAGT
>JAQXCQ010000002.1 GCA_029251785.1 Maricaulis sp.
CTGGGGCTGATGATGGCAGCCTGGTGGGCAACGGAAGCGATCCCGATTGCTGCGACCGGACTGGTTCCGATTGCGCTGTTTCCCTTGTTTGGCATCACCACGACCGGTGCCGCCACAGCCCCCTATGCCAGCCCGATCATCATGCTGCTTCTGGGTGGTTTCATCATCGCCCTGGCCGTAGAGAAATGGAATTTGCACACCCGTATTGCGCTCAATGTTCTGTCCGGATTTGGCGGCAAACCGGCCGCGCTGATTGGCGGTTTCATGGTTGCGACGGCTTTGCTCTCGATGTGGATTTCCAATACCGCAACCACTTTGATGATGATCCCGATCGCCCTCAAGGTCGCACAGGAAGTCCAGCAGGAGGGCGCGGCCTCGAAATTCTTTGCCCCGGCCCTGGTTCTGGGTGTGGCCTATGCCGCCTCGATTGGCGGTATGGCGACGCCGGTAGGTTCGCCGACCAATCTGATCGGTATCGGCTATCTGGAAAGCGAATTCGGTCGCACGGTCGAATTCGTCGAATGGATGGGGCTGGGTATTCCGGCGGCCATGCTGATCATTCCGGCCGGCTGGTTTATTCTGACAAAAATCGTATTCAAGCTCGAAGCCAAGAGCGAAAGCACCGCCGCCAAAACCATGATCGCTGACCAACTCAAGGCGCTCGGCAAGATGACCACAGCGGAAGTGCGGATCGCGACCCTGTTTGGCACCGTCGCCATTTTGTGGATGGGCCGCAGCCTGCCCGTCATTGGCGGCTGGAATGATTTGCTCGCCTGGTTTGGCACGATGATGGACCTGCCCTTCACACTGGCTCTGGGCAATACACAGATTGCCGTCATGGGCGCGCTGGCGGCCTTCCTGATCCCGGCCGGAGGCAAGGCCAATAAGGGCCAGGCATTGATGGATTGGGAAGGCGTGAAACGCCTGCCCTGGGATGTCATCATTCTGTTTGGGGGCGGATTGTCCCTGGCCGCAGCCCTGCGCTCGACCGGTCTGGCCGTCTATCTGGGCGGGCATCTGACTTTCCTGACCACGTTACCGCTGCCGATCTTGATCCTGATCCTCGTCGCCATCGTGGTCTTCCTGACCGAGCTGACCTCCAATGTCGCCACCACCACAGCCTTCCTGCCGGTGATGGGTGCCCTCGCCGCCGGTGCCGGCGTGCCGCCGGAACAATTGGTTATCCCCGTTGCCGTTGCTGCCAGCTGCGCATTTATGCTGCCCGTTGCGACCGCGCCGAATGCGATTGTCTATGCATCCGGTGCGACCAGTCAGGGGCAAATGATCCGGGCAGGATTCCGGATTAACCTTGCGGCAATTGGGATTATCACGGCGCTGGGTGCCTGGCTGGGGCCGATTGTTTTTGCCGGTTAGGTGACGCAGCGAAGCCTCCGTACGCAAAGCGCCGGAGTTATTCGGTGCCCTCCTTAAGGAGGTGTGCGGAACGCCGGCTATTGCCGGTGTTGGTATGCGAAGTTGGGATGACAATAGTGACGTCCCGCACGCAGAGATTTCCCGAAGGCGCTCGCCCCCGTTTCCAAATCAGGGAGTATCACGGTCGGGCGTTTAGTGCCGCTAGACCAACCTGACAGCCCTGCCGGAAATGTATCGAGTCACCAATGCTCCGCGGACAGGCTCCGCACTTCCGACCGCCGCAAATGACTTGAGCTCACGCCTCCCGCGCGATCGGAACGGGGTGATTATGCGGAAGCGGTGGAGGAGTTGGATAAGTTTGGGGCTATCCCCGCACCACACACACCGTCATCCCAGCGAAGGCTGGGACCCAGGTCGAAAATCGCCGGTGTCTGCAATCTGGGTGCCAGCCTTCGCTGGCATGACGTTTATTGGGAAGGACGGTCACAACCTCTTCTTCTCCCCTTGAGGGAGAAGTGGGCACGCCGAAGGCGGGGTCGATGAGGGGGCTGTTGGCCCCACGTCGCCCCTGCTGAGGCAAACCCCTCATCCGCCCTTCGGGCACCTTCTCCCTCAAGGGGAGAAGAAGAGGTGTGTCGCGTCGCGACACGGGGGTGGGTTTGGATACTTGTGTGGCTGCTATGCTCGGGTCAGACTTCAGTTCGGTTTCTATCGCGAATGCTGTCCGGAGTTAGTAATCATGATGTCTGCATATGACAAACTTCGAGTTGAATTCAAACGTCACCACCAGCGAATTCTGGAACAACAAGATCGGCTACAATCGAAGTTGGAAGTGACCCTCGGCCTTGAGCCTTTGTGGCTCGAAGTAGCGCTCCAGAATTATCTAGTTAGAAGTTTGCAACCGATATTAGAGGGAAGGGTTCAGTTTTTTGAGTTCCGTCAAGCGGTGGAACGGCTTGATCATCAAGAAGTTTACGCGGCGATGCTCGATCATTGTGCTTTGAAACTTACCGGAGCTGAAGCTAGCGAAATAGTCATCAATATCAATGGGCTGGGCATCAGTGATGTTAAGATTCTACTTGCTGATGGTAAGCAGGTGCTCTGGTTTGATGACGGTGAAGCCAAGGTTCGTTTGTATGGCGAAAAATACCAATCTATTTCGGTGGATATGGCGCGGTCGATTGCATCGTCATATCTCAGCGATGATGTCATTTTGGACCAAGACCCGATCATCACGGGAGATACCTATTGGGTCTTCAGTTTTGCTTCGGCGAACGCTGCGGAAACAGGCGCTTTCGAAGACCAGCTCGTCGGGAATGCACCGATCATTATTCGTCGATGCGACGGGGAAATGCTGCCGTCAGGAACGGCGCATCCGATCGGGCACTATGTGGACATTTTAAAACAAAGCCGGTCGATCTAAACCTTCAAACAGCTGCGCTGGTAATCTGGGTCCCAGCATTCGCTGGGATGACGTTTATTTGCACGGTCGGTGTTTGTTGCCCCTCACTTCAACCGCTTCGCGTCCGCATCATCTGTCATCTGGTGCTTGATAAACGCCGCCATCAAATTCATCCGAACCTTCGACTTCTTGCCATCCGCCATGCGGATGATGTTGCGGTAGAAATACGACATGTTGGCGAAGCCGTTGATGGCGCGCATCGTCGGGTTGGAAGACTTTGGGCCGAACCAGCCGGGGCCGAGTGCGAGGGTGGCTTCGTCTGAGGGCATGGTGTCGATTTGGCCGGCGATCATCTGATTGGGCAAGTCGGGGCGGGAGCAGACGGGGCGGGCTATGCCGATGAGGGCGATCTGGTCTTCGTTGAGAGCGGAGAGCATGGCGTCGCGGGTGCGAAACCCGCCGATGACCATCAACGGGACTGTGACGGCCTCGCGAATGGCGACGGCGTAATTGAGGAAATAGGCTTCGCGACTGCGGGTGCTGGACTTGATCATCGCCTCGTCTTCATAGACGGGCTCCAGGCCCTCAATGCCCATCATGCGCGGTTGCTCGTAATTGCCTCCGGAGATCTCGATCAGATCAACGCTGGCGGCTTCGA
>JAQXCQ010000003.1 GCA_029251785.1 Maricaulis sp.
GACAGCTGGTATACAGACGGCTATGAGTGCCGCGCCGGTGATGCTGAAATCTACATGCCGGACGGCACCTACACCGATGATGAGGTGATTATGTGTCGCGATGATTACGGCGAATGGCAGGTCTCCCGTTATCAGTGATAACGGATTTGATCCCGAAACGCCGGAAACGGTGAAGAGGGCGGCTCTCGGGCCGCCCTCTTTTTTGTCTGCCGTCCATGATATCAGGATGTGCCCGGCCAAAAATGATGTTAGGTTGCGGCATTATCAAATGAGTGTTCAATGACAACAGATCACAGCAAATCCTGGCAGCATGCCGTGTCCCTCACAGGCTTGTTCATCGGAGTGCTGGCAGTCTGGTCGAGCGGTGCTTCGGCACAAACCATTCATCCTGAAGCCCTGCAACTGCCCGCTGCGCGTAGCCTCACCCACGAAGCCCTCGCCCCCGGCACAAGGGAGAACCCGCAGACCGAAGAGGTCATCGTGGTCGTTGACAGCACCGGACATAGCTGGCTGGCCTGCGGCACGCAGGCGCAAATAGAAGCCCAACGCACAGCCCACGAGGCGCACGGCCATAATCACGATTTCCATGGTCCATGCCCCGGACAAGGCATAGTCAGCAGTGACCTCAATGCCTCGGCGGGTGCTGCAGACAGTGACAGTGCGTCTTCCGGAAGCGATGAGATGACAGAAACAGACACGAATACAGGCAATTGTACGACGTCGAACCACGGCGCAATCGCGACCAATTGCCAATCCGCGCCCGCCCTGGCCGGACAGCAAGTCCGTCAACAATTACGCCAGCACCTTCCTCGCCTGACCCGACCAGTCCAGCGCGCGGATGATCAGGACGATGATAATTAGCGGCACCCCATTACGGATAAAGCATTCCCCTTGCAGTATTCCGTTAAGCAGTATAGACTATAAATCATGATCAAGAGCTGGGAAGATGCGAAGGTCAGACGCTTTTTCGAAACCGGCAAAATGCCCGCCAAAACCGGCTGGCAGAGAGCCGCCACCGTCGCCTTGCGCAAGCTTGACTATCTCGACGCCGCTGACGTGTTGGGAGATCTCAGAGTGCCGCCGGGAAACCGGCTGGAACAACTGGCAGGAAACCGAAAGGGCCAGCACTCAATACGCATCAATGATCAGTGGCGGATCTGTTTTGTTTGGAATGACGGTGCCGAGAATGTCGAGATTGTTGATTACCACTAGAGACAAAGAATCAGGGGGCCAGATATGCGGATTAAGACACACCCGGGCGACGTCCTGCGCGAGGACTTCCTGAAGCCCTTTGGCATTTCCATCAACAAGCTCGCCCGCGATCTCGACGTGCCGGTCTCGCGCATCTCTGAAATCGTCAATAAAAAGCGCGATATCACACCCGACACCGCCTACCGCCTGGCCCGCTATTTCGGCACCACGCCAAAGCTCTGGATGAACTTGCAGACGGCGCATTCCCTCTCAGTCTATGAAGCCAATGAAGCCGCGCGTGTCATGCCCACCATCCGCATGATGGACCCGGCCCTGATTACCGCGGCGAACGGGTAGTGAGACCAGTCGCGTGTTCGAATTTGTTTCAAACACGCCCCGTTGCAATCGACTGGTGGAGCTTTCAGCGCCGCCGCGCAGACCCCAGCATATATCTCTTGCGGAGACTTCGCCTCAGTGATCTTGCGTCGTCAAGTGTTTCAACCGCAAAGCGGCGCTGCGCGCCCTTGACGACGCAAGATCACTGAGGCCTGCTGGCTGACAAGAGATTTATGGGTTCGAGTGCGCGAGCGCGCGAAACATTCACGCCCATCCCAATTGGACATTT
>JAQXCQ010000006.1 GCA_029251785.1 Maricaulis sp.
GAGGCGTTTGCTGACAAGGTCGCAGCATCTGAGCTGCGGGTCATCGCGCTGCAATCCAGCCGCATGGGCTCTATCGCCGACAATGATAGCGGCGGCGCCTATGGCTATCGCGCCTCCAAGGCGGCGCTCAATGCGATTGGCAAATCACTCAGCCACGATTTGGCAGACCAGGATATCGTCGTTCTGACCTTGCACCCCGGCTGGGTGAAAACCGATATGGGCGGCCCCAATGGTCTGCTCACGATTGCGGAATCCGTCTCTGGGCAGCTCGACCTGTTTGCGCGCGCCTTCAAGAACCGCCAAATGAGCGGCCGCTTCTTCCACGTGAATGGCGAAGAGCTGAACTGGTAGTTCGTCAGTGGGGCGCTACTCCGCCAGCCACGCCGCCAGATCATCCAGCGCCCGCGCAGACATCGCCATCTTGCGCGCCGGTGTCTTGGCCTTGCCCTTGATCTTATTGCCCTCGGCATCAAATTTTGGCGTGTCCATGTGTGGGAACAGGCCAAAATTGACATTCATCGGCTGAAAGCCGTGCTTTTCCGAGACGATATGACCACCGGTGACATGCGCCACCAGCGCACCGTGAGCGGTCGTAGCGGGCGGTGCCGTGATCGGCTTGCCCAGACGCTCGGCTGCGGCGTAGCGGCCGGCCAGCAAGCCTATGGCTGCGCTTTCCACATAACCCTCAACGCCGATCAGCTGGCCGGCAAAGCGCAGGCCCGGGCGTGACTTCAGGCGCAGCTGGTCGTCCAGCAAGCGCGGGGAGTTCATGAATGTGTTGCGGTGAATACCGCCCAGGCGGGCAAATTCAGCGTTTTCCAGGCCGGGAATCTGGCGGAAGATCTCGGTCTGCGCGCCGTATTTCAGCTTGGTCTGAAAGCCGACCATGTTGAACAGCGTGCCCAGCGCATTGTCCTGGCGCAGCTGCACAATGGCATAGGATTTCACGTCCGGATCATGCGGATTGGTCAGGCCCACCGGCTTCATCGGTCCCCAACGCAAAGTCTCGCGACCGCGTTCAGCCATCACTTCAATCGGCAGACAGCCATCAAAATACGGCGTGTCTTCCCATTCTTTGAATTCGGTTTTCGGGCCATCAATCAGCGCGTCGATGAAGGCATTATACTGGTCTTCATCCATCGGGCAGTTGAGATAGGCGGCCTTGTCGGCCTCCGTCTCACCCTTGTCATAGCGTGACTGGAACCAGGCCCGGTCCATATTGATGCTGTCGCGGTGGATGATTGGTGCGATGGCGTCAAAGAAGGCCAGCTCGCCTTCGCCGGTCGCATCCAGAATCGCCTGGGACAGGCTGGGCGAGGTGAGGGGGCCGGTGGCGATGATTGCACTGTCCCATTCTTCCGGTGGCAGGCCGGTTATCTCGCCGCGCTCAATCGTCACGAGCGGATGTTCGCTGATTTGCTTTGTCACGCCCTGCGAGAACACATCCCGGTCGACCGCCAGCGCACCGCCGGCCGGCAGACGCGCCGCATCGGCCTGGGCCATAATGATCGAGCCCATACGCCGCATTTCTTCGTGGATCAGGCCCACGGCATTTTTCTGGCTGTCATCGGAGCGGAAGGAGTTGGAACACACCATTTCCGCCAGCCCGTCGGTAGAGTGCGCATCGGTTTCCACCACGCCGCGCATCTCGTGCAGGATGACGGGAATGCCGGCGCTCACCAGCTGCCAGGTCGCCTCGGAGCCGGCCATGCCGCCGCCGATAACGTGTACGGATTTGTGATCTGTCTGGGTCATCCGCGGCGTATCAAGCCGTGGGGCGATTTAGTCAAGCTTTGATGGGCAGAAACTAGTCCGGCGCTTCGCCAACAGGTGTCTCTTCTGTCTCATCGTCACCATCGCCCAGATTGAGCACATCGCGTACCGTTTCCACCAAGTCCTCCGTGGCCTGGTCGCTGGCGATATCTTCGTCTGTGCACACATCGCCAAGTGCGGCCCAGCCAGCGGCAGTCATGGCGGGGTCTCCAGACCAGCCGATGGCGTCGGCGGCTGCACGTGCGGAAGCGGCGCGAGCGCGCGTTTCTGGATGCGTGCGTAAAAGGGCTTCCAGCCAGCCATCGGATTGCGGTTCGGCGGGCTCGGCGGTCACACTGGCGTCGACGCTTTCCTCGGGCGCCTCAGGATCAGCCGGCTCATCACCGCTAGTTTCGGGGCCAGTTTCGGGGCCAGTTTCGGGGCCAGTGTTGGAGGTTTCGCCACCGCTTTGCCCCTCGATATAAAGGCTCAGGCGGTCGAAGAAGTCTGCCAGCCCATGGGGATCCAGATCGGCATCGACGAGGTATTGCAGCGCATAATCATCGGCCTCAGTTTCGGCAGAGCGTGTATGACGGATACTTTCCAGCGACGCCCCAGCCCGCGCCAATTCCTGACCGGC
>JAQXCQ010000011.1 GCA_029251785.1 Maricaulis sp.
GCCGCATCATCCTTGTCCTTGGGCAGGAGCAGCAGATTCATTTCCAGATCGAGCGCCGGCAGGCTTTCCTTGATCGCGAAGAATTCGTCCTTCGCCATCTCCGCCATATCGGCATCATCACTCTGCATCATCTCGGCGAGATCCGCGAGCTCATGACGTGCCGCTTTCAGCGCAATGGCCTTCTCGGCCACCGGCTTCAACTCCGCATGTTCCTTGGAGAGTTTAACAATCTCGTCCGCATCAGACGCAGCGCCAAGACGCGCCTCAACCTGGTCGAAACGATCGATTACCTGCTCAAGTCTGGCTTCGGGTGCGTGCATACGATTGTGATAGCCGGAAACGGTGTGGGAGGTAATGGGCGCGGTGCAGTAGGAAGCGCGTTCGAACCTTGCGGAGCCCCCAGAGATCGCGCACCTGCGCAGACCCTAGTCACTTCTGCTGAACCTCATCCCCCCTCTACCCTCTTGGGGAGGGGGGCGCGCGCATGCGTCGGGTGAGGGGCTTTGCAGCGCAATGAGGACGGTCGGCATGCGTGTCCCGGCCCCTCATCCGCCCTTCGGGCACCTTCTCCCCAAAAGGGAAGAAGGGGTTAGCCTGCCTACATCGCACCCAGAACGGCGAGGACGGTCATCACGATCAAAACCAACGTGCTCGCGCTAAATGCAAAGAATCGGGCCGGGATGAAATTCCATAGGGCCTGGATCAGACTGTGGGCGATGCGCAGGGCGACGTAGAGCCATGCAAGGCCGATCATCACATCGCCGGTTTGTCCGGCCAGATGCAGATACACCACCAGGGCGAAGAAGATCGTCGGCTGTTCGTGCAGGTGGTTATAATTATCGGCGATGCGTTTGACCTCATTGGGGAGGACATCCATTTCGCTCTTCAGCTTCATTTTCGACGGATTGATCCGGGCCTTCTTCATGGCCGGAATACGAGTGGCATACATCCACGTCCACATCACGAAGGTCCACACGATCATTGCCAGCATGGGTGTCAAAATTGTTGAAGTCATGATTTGTCCCTTGAAGTTTTCTGAACCATAGACCGTGTTTCCGACGGGGCCACATACCTTTTTTGAATGTTACCCATGTGACGATGACGGCGCATTATGACGGCTATTTTCGTGACTGTGGCTCACCGTGGTGAGTTATAATCGCGGTCATCAAAAAGTCTGGATCCGTTAGCACTTCCGCTGTTTCTTTTAGCTTGTATTCTCCTGACGGCGCTCGCTTGAAGAGTTTCGGGTCGGGAGGCAAACACAGCACCTCGCCAAACCGTTTTCCCTTTAGTTCGACAACGACATCCCGCCCTCTCTCAAAACGGTCGATGATCCCCCAAGCTTGCTCCCGCCCAAGCAAGTCACCATCATCATTTTCATAGGTCAGGCCAATTATGACGGTTTTTCCTAGCCATTTTGTCGGACGAAACGGATCAAAGAACCCCCATATCCAATCAAACATCAGGTTTGCGCGGTCTTTAGCCGCACATCCGCAAGCGGCGCTTCATAGCGCTCAAACGCATCCAGCAAATCATCCACATTATCTGCGACGATCAGTGCTCCCCGGTGCTCAGGCTTGAGA
>JAQXCQ010000030.1 GCA_029251785.1 Maricaulis sp.
GGCATCACCATCTCGGCCAATTTCCGCGTCACGCCGCTGTCGCTGGTGGATCGCGGCATGATCTACGCCACCGCCCATATCCGTGGCGGCATGGCGCGCGGCTATCAATGGTATCTGGACGGCAAGCTCGAGCAGAAGATGAACACCTTCCGCGACTTCGTCTCGGCCGGTGAATTCCTGGCCGCCGAGGGCTATACCTCACGCGGCAATCTGGTCGCCTATGGCGGCTCTGCCGGTGGCTTGCTGGTGGGTGCGGCGATCAATATGGCCCCGGACCTGTTTGGCGGCGCGATTGGTGCCGTGCCGTTTGTTGATGTGATCAACACCATGTCGGATGAAGAGCTACCGCTGACACCACCTGAGTGGCCGGAATGGGGCAATCCGATCACCAGCGCGGAAGATTACGCGACGATGATCGAATACAGCCCCTACGACCAGGTCACCGAGCAAGCCTATCCGCATGTTCTGGCAACCGGCGGTCTGACCGATCCACGCGTCACCTATTGGGAGCCCACCAAATGGGTCGCCCGCCTGCGTGACCGCCGCACCGATGACGGCCTCACCCTGCTCAAAATGAACATGGGAGCCGGCCACGGCGGCGCCTCCGGCCGCTTCGACAGCCTGCGCGAAGTCGCCCTGAACTGGGCGTTCGCCCTGATGGTCACCGGGCTGGCGGATGAGGAAGTGGCGGAGATTGCTGCGGCGGCTGAGTAGTCGCTGCGGGCATTAGTATTGAAGAGGCCCGTCGCGCTGAGGTGCGGCGGGTCTGTTTGGGCTCGCCCCCTCACAACGAAAAAACCCCTTCTACCCTTTTGGGGAGAAGGTGGCGCGTAGCGTCGGATGAGGGGCTGTGACGCGTAATTCAGCGGTCCTCGATGAGGTGCTTGGCCCCTCACCCGCCCTTCGGGCACCCTCTCCCCAAGAGGGAAGAGGGGGATCCCGACCTATCCTCGCGCCAAAACTCTAACGACCCTCGAATAAATCGGAATGACTCCAAATATCGAATAGATATTCAGGATAAATGTCCAAAAATATTGATGAAACTTGGCTCTTTGGCCGAGCTCAATCGATTTCAGACGATATGCTCCCAGGGCCAGAATATAGAACCAGGCATACAGAACGGCCGCCGTCGTTGTGAGATTTACCGCGACGATGATCCAGGAACCATCTGCCCCGGTGCCGCCTAAACCAAACAATCCTCGCAGGGCGAAGGAAAATGTCCAGAGCGAGATATAACCCATCATCAAATTTAGCCGACTATTTGACTCAAACAGCGTGCCTGCACTCTTGTGGCGTACTAACCTCTTCGCATACGCAAAAACCCAGTAAGCATAATAGAAAAGCGTGCAAGAAAACGATAGGAAAAGAATCGTTTCACCGACTGTTTCGCCGAAGACAGCCTTCGCGCAAACCTGTAGAATAATCAACGTCGTAACGATTATATAGTATAGCCGCGGACCATAGGCTCGGAGCCCTGTATCGGGAAGTCTGTTCATTGGATACAGCTGGCCTTCAACACGCCCAATAGTTCGTTCTGTCTATCCGGAACATGAGCACAATAATGGCGTGGAATAAACACCCCAGAAAAAATTGCCCCACCTACCAAACCAGCACCGCTCCCGGTTCCGGTCCCGGCCCCAGACTGCCCTATACCTCTCATGCCGAGACCCCGCAGCCCTGCTGACAAGAGAAGTATGGGTGGGTGTGCAGCGGGGGCTGCGGGTGTGACGCACCAATTTCGCAATAATATCACCGGTCAAGAAACCCCTTCTACCCTCTTGGGGAGAAGGTGGCGCGTAGCGTCGGATGAGGGGCCAGTGCACGCATTCCGGCCGTCCTCATTGCGCACAGAAGCCCCTCACCCGCCCCATTCGGGGCACCCTCTCCCCAAGAGGGTAGAGGGGGTTACCCCCGGGCCAGCGCGCGGAACTCTCGCGGGGTGACACCCGCATGGTTCTTGAACGCGCGATTAAACGGGCCGACCGAGCCGAAGCCGCTTTCCATGCCGATCGCCAGGATCGAGACGTCGTCGAACTTGTCGTCTGCAAACAGGGTCTTGGCGTGTTCGATGCGGTATTGGTTGATGTATTGGTTGAAATTCTTGAAGCCGAGCACGCCGGTGATGGCGCGGGTGATTTTGTATTCCGGTTCCATCAGGAGTTTGGCCAGGCGGGAGACTTTTAGATTGGTGGTCAGGTAGCAATCATTGGCCTTTACATAGGCCTCAATGCGCTTGGCCAGCGCGATCTCTTCTTGGGTGGGCGGCAAGGGGTCGGCCTTGGGGGCGAGAGCGTCGGCGATGATATTGTCATTGGCGCCGATAATGCCGACCGGATTGGCCAGGCGATGGCGCAGGAATATTCCGGCATAGACCAGCACAGACAGAGCACACAGCGGGGTGATGATCTCCGTCCAGGGATTCGCCAGGACGAAGGCCGGCGATTGTCGCAACCAGATGATGGTGATCGTGAAAGTGACGGTATAGACCGCGACATAGCCGATCCGGTAGGTTTGTTCGAGCTGCGGCAGGGACCTCGTCCAGCTGCGAAACACTTCAACCACAGAGAATGCCAGGAAGATTGAGACTGACAGGGTCTGGAAATTGTCCAGCGATCTGAGGCCAGTGACCATCGCGTCCGATGCCAATGTCTCGGGCGAAACGAGATTGGGCAGATAGCGATCAAACAGATAGGTCAGGGCGATAATCCCGACGAGCGAGATGTGGCGCCAGTCAAAGGCGGGATCCGGCCGGAAAAACACGCGCGCGAGAAGCCAGGAGAAACCGCACGTTATGATACTGGCGAGGGCGAGCAGCTCGCCAAACAATCCCAGCTGGCCGGGAAAGGCATCGTTCAGCGCGACGCTGCCCAGTCCGAGGCAAAACAGGCACCAGACCCAGATCAGCGGCGTTCGCGTGCCCTGGCGCAGCGCAAATACTACGCCGCCGAGGGCGATAATGACGGTCGTCATTTGAACGAGCTGTACCAGCGTGAACATATTTGGATCTCTTTCGGCCTTGCTTGATCTCTTACGACAAAGCCTAGCATACAGGCAATAATGTGTTCGTTTTCGCAACCTACTCGGCCCTCGCCCGGAAGAAAAACAACAAATAAACTGGCCGTTTTCGAAATCGGCGAGATCAATTCCGGCGGGCTGGCTATCTAAGAATCATTCGCCAATCCGATTTGGTTATGTCGCTGTTATCGTGATGCTATGCACCATATGACCGGTAAGAACTGACCCAATTTGAGGGCGAAAGACAGTAAGATTTTAGAGACGAATAAGGACATGATGATGGCCGATACAATGGCTCCCGCAAATAACGCCCCCGCCTCGATGGCGAATTCCCTGCTCACCCTTTCCAGCCAGTTCTGGTTTGTTGTGACGCTCGTCGGGCAATGGTTTTTTGCCTATTACATTTTCGTCTCTTTTGGCAGCGCCGCGCTTTCGGGCGATGCGGAAGGGGTGACCGAGCACATGATCACCGGCTTTGTTGAAGGCGATCTGATCGGCAATATCGGCCTGTTTGTGCATCTGGCCCTGGCCTTCGTCATCACGTTTTGTGGCCCGCTTCAGCTGATCCCGGCGATCCGCAAATACGCGCCCAAACTGCACCACATCAATGGCCGCATCTATATCACCACGGCCTTCATCATCTCGATTGGCGCGATCTATATGGTGGCGACGCGCGGCAGTTCGACGGTCTGGAATGCGATTGCGCTGGGCATTGATGGCGTATTGATCATCTTCTTCGCTGCGATGACGCTGCGCTATGCCATCGCCCGCAAGATCAGCATCCACCACAAATGGGCGCTGCGCACCTTCATCGCCGTCAGTGGCGTGTGGTTTTATCGCGTGATGTTTGCGCCGGCGATCATCGCCTTCCAGGGCCTGCCCCCGGGCAGCAC
>JAQXCQ010000036.1 GCA_029251785.1 Maricaulis sp.
ACAGCCAGGAACAAGCCGGAGTATAAACTGTCGACGGCGGTGGAGGCGGCGACAAAACTTGGATCATTAATACCCATGCCTGTCGTTTCGATCAGGGCGGCATAATTCACCGAGCCACCAATATATGTGGCCGTAAACATACCCACCGCGCCAGCCTGCCGGGTAAACTCCCCGGCTTCAACGCCCGCCGGATAGCTACCGATATCCACTAGGGAAAAGGCGATGATCGCGCCGAGCGTGGTCCCCAGCGCCGCCAGCATGAAGGCGCCGGCCATACGCGTGGTTTCGAAGAAAATCTTCTTCAAATCCGCTTTCATCAGGAACAGGGGAATCAGCAGCGGGACAAAATACGTCCAGACGAAATCATACGCCGCGGCAGAACTTGGAATAATGCCCAGATTTGACGCTAGAATGGCAAAGGCGATCGCCCAGACAGCGCCGGTCAGCAAGGCGCCGATGCGTGTCTTTTCCATCAGGAAGCCTGCACCGGCGATGACAAACAGGGCCGCCATAACAGCCATGTGATTGTCCGCCGGTATAGACGGTATCGCGTTGATCAGATCTGACATTTATTCCCCCAGAGATTTACGCGCCGACCCTACTTATTCATGTCGCAAGCGGCAATTTGTGATTCAGACGACTGGTCCAAACAGACCGCCTACTCACCGACAAAGGCATCTGCTTCAATCTCAATCATAAATTCCGGAGAGACAAAGCGCGAAACCTCGATCATCGTTGCACACGGTGGATGCGCGCGAAAAACAGCGCCATGGGCACGACCAAAGACCTCGAAATGAGCGATATCGGTGACGAACATGCGCGTGCGCACAATATCGCTCATCTTCACATCGATCTCGGCGAGCGCCTTTTCGATGATCTCCAGACACCGTCGCGCCTGGGCCTCGGGATCGCCGACACCGTAGGGCTTGCCAGCCTCGTCCAGTGCCACGGTCCCGGTCACCCAGACGTGTGGCCCTTTGCGGAGCGCCCGGCAATATCCGACCGACTTTTCCCAGGGTGCTCCAGAGAAAGCGCGACGTGTCTTTGTCATTCCCGCCCTACCTCTAATCGGTCGCCAACAAATCCAGCGCGACAGCCGTCATCGCTTCAGTCGCCTGAACAATCGTGGATTGAGGATCATCAGGCGCGAAGAAGGGCGAATGGTTTGACGCCGGCGGACGGTCCTGCGCGGCATATTCATCCAGCCGCGCTTGTGTGGTGCCGCCAACCCAGAACATAAAGGTCGGGATATTGTGCTCAGTCCGGTGGAATTGCGAGAAATCCTCGCCACCCATGATCGGATTGACCTCTGAGACCGCATCGCTACCAAAGCGATCACGCATGCTCGACACAGCGCGGGCTGCCAATTCGGGATTATTGTACAGCGCGGGGGTGTAACGCTCTTCGATATTGACCGTCGGGTATTCCTCTGGGGTCAGCCCATAAGACGCCGCCTGAGCGTTGGCGATGCGCTGAATACCGGAGAGAAGGTGCTCACGCACCTCATCGGTGTAGGACCGAACGGTGAGCTGAAGATGTGCCTCATCACTGATGATATTGTGTTTCAGGCCCGCATGGAACGCACCGACCGTCACCACGCCCGGATCACGCGGATTGATCTCCCGCGAGATCAGGGACTGCAGAGACACGACGATCTGTGAAGCGAGGTAGATGGGATCTTTGGTCGTCTGCGGATAGGCCCCATGACCGCCGCGGCCGTGCACATAGATATCAACCGTATCGACATTGGCCATCGCATATCCAGGGACATAAGTAATTTGTCCGGTCGGCACGGCCGAGAAGGTGTGGAATGAAACGTTGAAATCGGGCAATGGGAAGCGTTCATAAAGGCCGTCAGAAATCATGTCGACGGCACCCTCGCCGATCTCCTCGGCAGGCTGGCCAATCAGCACAAGCGTGCCCGACCAATCGTCGCGATTTTCAGCCAAATAGCGCGCGGCACCGACCAGCGCCGTCATATGCGTATCGTGCGCGCAAGCGTGCATGATAGGCTGTTCTTCATCGAACTGGTTGAGGCCGCGCGCGGTCGACGCGTAGCTTACGCCTGTGTCCTCTTCGACCGGCAAGCCGTCCATATCAGCCCGCATCATCAGCGTGGGACCTTCACCATTGCTGAGCACGGCGACCACACCGGTGCCACCCACGGCTTCGGTCACTTCGTATCCGGCCACACGCAGCTCTTCTGCCAGACGGGCGGCGGTCTCATACTCGCGGAGCGAAAGCTCGGGATTGGCGTGGAAGTGCTCATAAAGCGGCTGGAGATAGCTGACATAATCCGCAGTCAGCGCTTCGCGAAAGGCGTCATCGCCGGGGACCGGGACAAATGCGGTGGAGGCGGCATCGGGCGCGCCGGTCGCATCAGTCTGCGCCGTGGTGGCAGAATCATCTCCGGAAGGCTGCGATCAGGCAACAAGTGCGAACGCGGCAACGGCGCTCAAAAGGTGGCGTTTCATGGCAATAGGCTCCCCAGCTAATAATGTTTGCGCCATACCAACCGGGCACGGCCTAAAGGTCAATGCCGATTAATCGGTTTCAGCCTCTGAGACGCGGACAGGTCCCGGCATATGACAAGCCTCGATCACAGCAGGCGGTGTCTCAAAAAAGAATTCGTGTGTGCGATTTCTGCGACCGGACTTGGCATCGTGGAAAGCCTGCCCATCGGTACGCATGATCTCAAACGCCGGACGATCTGCTTCGTCGATGTCCGCCGCGACTCTCATGCTGAGGATAGGGTCGCGCCGGGCCGGGTCTTCAATAACGCCCGAATTCACCGCCGGATTGCCGCGATTAAGCGCCTGAACGTGCTCCATGCCAGAGATGACCCGACCAAAGACACTCATGATCCGATCAAGATGGCGCGGTGCATGGCCAATGACGATGTAAAATTCAACATCGCCTGTGTCCGGCTCGTTATTCCGCGCCATGGCCATCGTGCCCGGACAATGTAGGAGCCACGTGCGTCCGTCACTGTCGCGCCCCGCAGGAAAGCCATCAACGTGCCCCACTTCATTCGCGTAGAGGTCCTCATCTACCATTGCGGTAAAGGGCACTCCCTCCCCTGCGAGGGTGAACTCACCCACCAGCGCCGGGTATTGCGGCAATTCGACAGAATCCGCCTCTTCTCCACGTCCACCTTGCGCGACAAATCCATCGATCACGCGATAGAAATCGCGACCATCAAAGAAACCATCACGGGCCGCTTGACGCATTCGAGCGGAATGGTTGGGTGCAAAGGTGTCATTGAGCTCGACGATCACACGGCCCCGGGCGGTTTCAATGACCAGCATGTTTTCAGGATCGACAGCACGCCAGTCCGGAATGCCAGTAAAATCAGGACTCTCGACCTCGCTGCGGCCTTCCAGCGCGACCGAACCGGCCGTCTCATCGGCGCCGGGAATGTCATTTTCGGACCCGCATCCGGCCAGCACCAACCCACACAGGCCCATTAGAATATTTCGCATGATCATTCCCCGATTGTTGTGCCCATTCGAAACCGTGCCGCCTGCCGGGTCAAGCGCGCGGATATTAACCTCAACATCAAGCTCGGAGGCCGTCGCGCTAGTCGGCAGTCCCGCCAAATCGTTCGGTCCACGCTTCAATATCTTCCGACTCTATTTTCTTGAACAACACCTCTGGTGGCTCAACGGATTTACCTTCCGGCATCGCGGTGAGCAGTG
>JAQXCQ010000042.1 GCA_029251785.1 Maricaulis sp.
ATTGCCCTGGTCCGGCTCTCTTCTTTGCTGAGCGAAAGTAATGTGGATGAAATCTCCGCCACATTGGCCAATCTGCGTTCCATCACAGATCGTCTGACAGCGGAAGACCAGCTGGTCGATGACATGCGTGCTGCAATTCAGAGAATTGATACCGCTGCCGCAGACATTTCCAGCGCAGCCGTCGCCATGGAACAATTCGGCGTTACGGCAGAGGCCTTTCTGGTCAATGATATGACACCGGCTGTTTCAGAGACGACGGCGGCGGCAATCGCGGTGAATGTCACTGCTGTGCAAACGAATGACATGCTGGTCGCCATTCAGCCGTCCCTGGAGGCTTTTGCCGGCGAAGGGTTGGAAGACCTCACCCTGGCGTCTGCAGATCTGCGGCGTCTGATCGATACGCTGGAGCGTATCGCAACAGAAATCGAGAATGACCCGGGCAGTTTCCTGGCCGGGGGTTCGAATGAAACAGTGGAGGTTCCACGATGAGTATGCCCCGTTTTGTTAAAGTCCTGCTGGTTGGCGTCAGCGCCATTTCGGTCAGTGCGTGTGTCTCGCTATTGCCTGAGGTTGAGCCGTCAGCGATCTACCGATTGTCGTCTCCGACTCCAGCGAGTTGGACCTCATCGGACGGGGCGATGATCGAGATCAATATTCCAAATGCCCCGCGTGGTCTGTCGAGTGACAGCATTGCGATTCTGACGTCAGATCGTCATTTGGCCTATATGGGCCAGGCAAAATGGATCTCTCCTGCCCCGCGGATTGTACAAAATCTGATTATCGATTCCTTTAATGCCGCGGATGGACAGCTGGTACCCGCACGGCCGTCGGATGGGGTGCGGGCTCAATACGAGCTGCAGCTGGATTTGCGCGAGTTTGAAGCGAGCTATGATCAGGGCGCCGGCAGTGCACCCATGGTAAATGTGCGTATTGCGGCAAGGCTCGTCTCAGCTGAAACAAACGGTTTTATCGGAACGCGTGTGTTCACGGCCCAGGCCCGAGCGTCGGCAGATCGTCAACAAGCGGTCGTGGATGCGTTTAATCGCGCGGCCGGCGATGCGGCTCGCAATATGGCAAATTGGTCGTCAGAGATGGTTTCTCGCTAGCGACCAATTTCCTTCAAACACAAAAGGCCGGACGCGATGTGACATCGCGCCCGGCCTTTTGTTTTGCTCACTTGGCGCGCCTAACTCTCTTCGGTCTCTTCGCGGCTTTGCCGACGCGCGGCGCGTGTTGTGTCGTCACTCTCATCTTCTGGCATAGCGGAAAGCAAGTCCTTCCAGCGCCAGCCGGGCTCGTTCTTGGCCCGTGGCTTCGACGGTTGGGCACCGCGTTCGGGAAAACCAACCTTGCTTTCGACCGGCCCGCGACTCTTTTGCGTGTCCGGCGTGGTGTCCGGTTCCAGCGTCAAACCAGAATTTGGAGTGCTCGGCTCTGCGTCCAAACCGGTCGAGGCCGGTGCCCCGGCACGGCGTGATAGCGGAGCGGGCAGCTCGTTATTGGCAAGATTTGTCGGCAAGTCCGGTGGGCGACGTCCTCCGGCGACTGTGCCCATGTGGAGCATGAATTCGCTGAGTAATTCGTAATTCTGGCGGATCCGGGCCTGAAAGGCGGCATCGATTTCCTGCGCTTCTTCCGCCGCGGCAAGCGCGGCTGAATTCAGCCCTTCGAGACCACGACGCAGCGTGTCGGCGGCTTCCTGGGAGCGTTCGCGGGCCATGACGGGCAGTTCGCCGAGGCGATCTGTCATCGTATCGATATGGCGTTCGACGGTCTGAGTTTCTGCGCGGGCAGAGGCCAGAACCGCTTCCAGGCGTCGACGCACAGATTCCGCCGCATCATCGGCCGCCTGAGAGGCGCGGGCGGTGATTTTTTCGGCTTCATTCATGCGGACTTCAAAAGTCTCATCGGAGCGACGCGCCGCGTCAAAGGCCGCCTCATTGGTGCGCTCAACTTTGTCGGCGATGACATCGGCCTGCTGCTCGATCGCTTCAATCGCGGCTGTGGACACCGATTTGGCTTCCTGCGCAGCGGCGACCAGACGGGCCAATGACGATTCGTGTTCCCGAGCAGCATGTTCGGCTTCGCTGCGGATCTTTCCAGCCAAATCGCTGGAGCGCTTGAAGGCCGACTCGACCGCGTCGCGAAAGGCGCTGGCTCCGTCGGAGGCCGCTTCATTGAGCGCTTCAGCGCCACCACGGGCGGTGGTGGCCATGACATCGAGTTCGGCACGATGGAAGTCCAGCGCTGCGGCGATTTTCTCCTGCTCCTTGCGCAGGGCTTCACCGGCATCGGCCAGACGTTTGCGGTGGTTTGTGTAGGCGGTGTCGAGACCCTCGGACCGTTCGGTCAGTGAATCGGACAATTCGCGCAGACCGGCGGCTCGGGCACCGAGCTTGTCGGCGAGAATGTCGCCCCGCTCTGACAGCGCGTCGGAGGCGTCGCTGAGGCCGTCGATACTGGAACGGATACGACGCTCGCTATCGCCAGCCTGGGCAGCGGCCAGTTCGGCAGCTGCGGCAACCATTTTGGACTGATCGGAAATAGCTTCGGCAATCAGCGCTGCCTTATCGTCAAGGGATTCAGAGACTTCACCCAGACGCAGACGTTCTTTACGCAGGCCTGTCAGCAGACCTTCGGTTCGGTCGCGTGCGTCGCCGGCGGATTGCTCAAGTGTATCGGCATGGTGGGTGATGATTTCTTCCATCGCCGCTAGACGGGCAAGGGCGCTTTCGAGGGCGGCATTGATCCGCTCCACTTCGCTCGTGACGGCCGTAGAGAGCGTTCTTACTTCAGTTTCTGCACTGCTTGCCGGGGACGACAGGCGCCGTACCGCATGGTCCAGCTGGCCGGCTGTGTCGGCGCTGCGCGTGACTTCACGCGCGAGCATGCCACACATGGAGAATAATAAGGCCGGCACAAGAATGAAAAGGGCCAGACCGCCGAGCTGTGTGTAGCTCAGGGCCGCGATGGTTTGCAGGAGACCGGGTTCCTGAAAGCCAATTGCATAGGCAATCGTGGCACCGATCCAAAGGAAGGACAGCGTATTGCCCAACCAGACCATCCACAGACTATCCCTGCTTGTATGGCCTCGGGGCCCAGCGGGATGGGTTGCGGCGACCGATTCGGTCTGCACGTGATGCCTTGGGGCAGCAGAAAGCGGCGCTGATGAGGCTGTTCCGCCTAATTCCATTTCCGCTAACGGTATTGAATTTTCTTGTGTTTTTTCTATCATTGCTCGCTCGATCGGACCCTGAAATCGATGCTTCTCACTGGTCTGTCGCCATGCTCTCGGCGATCAGGCCGTCGATATTGCGGTAGGATAAGCACACTTGTGTCTGATCAACATAGATAATCTATGCGCAATGCCAGCTTCCGGCGAAGAAAACCGTTAATAAACTGTTACCCGGGCGCGGGTTCTCCACCAAAATGCAATGGACTGCAAGGTGTCGATCCATTTGCGGCGGGCAAATACCCAGCCGGCGAAGGCATAGGCCTAACTTGCGATGCAGCTCGCCGGTATTTTTACCCGTGGCGTCGTGGCTCGGGTTCCGGCAGCTTCCGGTGTTGACGCATCGTCGTCGGCATAAGCGATGATCTCAGAAGAGGTCTGTTCATAAAACCTCGCGTCGCAATTGATCGCGGGCGTGTAATCAATGCCGAATATGCTCAAGGCAATCGTTGCCAGGAATTCGACCGTGCTTATCAAAAACTGAACCATGATCCCCTCGCTGATCGTTCGGTCAATAATACGTGTGCGACGCGAATATGATTGCTAAGAGAGTTGGATACAATTCACGAAGGCGATGAATCGCGTGAAATCTTCGTAACAGTGTGGCGACAATCGGGCGATCTCGCCCAAGAGGGGAATATCAATGCCAACTCAGCCACGCTCTGAACGATTTGATTGTCTGGATACCCTGCGCGGTGTGGCGGTGCTTGGAATATTGATGGTCAACATCCAGTATTTCGCCATGGTTTGGGGCGCGGTGGACGTGCCGATGAACCAGATGGATTTCAGCCCGGGCCTTAATCGAGACGTTTGGATCTTGTCTCAAGTGTTCTTCAATATGAAGTTCATGACGCTATTTGCCGGATTGTTTGGGGCAGGCGTGGTGTTGATGCTGGGCGAAGAGAGCGCTGGCCATCGCCGCCACTTTAGGCGGATGTTGTGGTTGCTCCTGTTTGGGTTGATCCACGCTTACTTGTTCACCTTTACCGATGTTCTGGTGCCCTACGCTTTGGCCGGAATGGTCATCGTCACGGCGCGGCGTATGAGCGTCGCGGGCCTGCTCGGGCTGGCGGCCGGCCTGATCGGCTTTACTGGCCTCATGATGGTGGCGGGCGTTGCGATGGCCGGAATTGGCGGTGACACAATTAGTGCGCAAACATTGCAGGGCTTCAATCCCGCAAACGTCACTGAAATTACTGAAGCCTATCAAGCGGGTTTCTTCAATCGGCTCCCGTACAACATGGGTCAGGCTCTAATGAACCAGTTGATGCAGCTGGTCTTTCTGAGCGGTCGGATATCCGGCGTCATGCTGTTGGGCATGGCTGCCTACAAATCTGGTTTCCTGACTTGCGGCTGGGACGTGCGACGATACAGCATCTGGGGCGGGGGTGCTGGCCTGGTCGGATTGTTGTTGTCAGGCTGGGCGGTGTACCTGGTCTTGGACACTAATTTTTCTCTCGTCACAGCTTGGCAGGCCGTGATGGCACAATATATCGGCAGCCTGCTGGTGGCGTTTGGCTATGCGGCCGGGATCATGCTGGTTTGTAAGTTGGCGCTTGCCAAATTTGCCCGTCAGCTCCTGGCAGCCGTCGGAAGAATGTCGCTGAGCAATTATTTTTTCCAGTCTGTGATCCTCACAATCCTATTTGTTGGGATGCCCGGCTTCGGCCTGTTTGGTGAGGTGGAGCGCTCTGGCCAATTGATCATCGTGCTGGTGATCTGGGCAGCGCAATTAGGCGGGTCTTTTCTCTGGCTTAACAAATTTCACTACGGTCCGATGGAATGGGCCTGGCGCTCCTTGACCTATGGTCAGCAGCAGGATTGGAAGCGCATCGACAAGGACCCGACGCCTTCGCTTTAGGCGCTAGCCGGCGTCCGGCTGGTTTTCCGGGGCAGCCTTCTCAAATGCCGGGTGTGCGCAGGCGGTAGCGTCCGCGGCAATAAGTGTCGGGCAGGCCGATAGATCGACCTCCCACCGTCGTGCATTATACATTTGTGGCACCAGATAAACGTCAGCCATGCTTGGTTGATCGCCCCATAGATACGGGCCGGAGCGTGTCGCGCCCTTCACTGATTGTTCAAGCGCCTCCAGGCCGGAGCGCATCCAGCGCTGGGCCCAGGCCTTCATACCCTCTGGCCCCTGGCCCAGGTCGCCGGCGACCGTTTTGAGCACGCGCAAGTTTTGCAGCGGATGAATTTCGCAGCCAATCATCGAGGCCCAACCCCGAACAATGCAACGGTCGATCGGATTGGTTGGGAGCAAGGCGGGATTTGGCCAGCTTTCATCGATCCATTCCAAAATCGCCGGAGATTGCAGTAGACGCGTGTCCTCGTGTTCCAGAACCGGAACTAGGCCCTGGGGCTGAAGCGCGCGCCAGGCATCTCCCAATTGCTCTCCATCCTTCAAATTGATCGAGACTTGTTTGTAATCGATCTGTTTGAGGTTGAGTGCGATCCGTAGCCGATAGGCTGCGCTTGAGCGCCAATATCCATAGAGCGTCGGGGTCATGAGTCTCGGTCCTGGCTAAAGCTGAAGTCGAGGGATGGAAGGCCGGCAATACTGGCGCTGACCTGGTCGCCCGGTTGAAGTGGCCCGACACCGGCCGGTGTGCCGGTGTAGATTAGATCGCCGGGCTGTAGCGTGAAGTATCGCGACAAGGCGTCGAGTATTTCATCGGCTGACAGGATCATATCGGCCAAATCACCGACCTGCCTTTGCTCGCCATTGACGCTAAGCTGGATCTGCCCCGCATTGGGTGCATTGCCGCTTCTTAGCGTACCAATAGGAGCCGACTGGTTGAAGGCCTTGCCAATTTCCCAGGGGGCACTCTTGGCCTTCATTCGGGCCTGCAAGTCGCGACGCGTTAAATCGACCCCAACACCACTGGCCATGATCCGCGCATCTGCGCCCAGGGCGAGCACCAATTCCACTTCGTGATGCAAGTCTGACGTGGCAGGGGGGAACGGCAAGGCGGGCTCGAGGGTGACCGCCCCGGCCGGCTTCATAAAGAAAATGGGTTCAGCCGGAGACCCCATTTCCTTGGCGTGCTCGGCATAATTGCGCCCGATGCAAAAAATTCGACCTACCGGAAATCGGGTCAGCTGATCAAGGATCGGCACTGTCGGTATCGGCAGCGGCTGAAAGGCGAGGGGTGTGTCGGTCATGCACAATTCCGATGCGACGGTCGATAGTGTAGACTGTTTAACCGAGCTTGTGATTCAAAACAGCTTTTTCCTGCGACCTCACTGACGTTCGGGGGAAAGCGCCTGAAAATACCGGGTTAGGATGCCCGGCGAGAAAGGCTGGTTTGAATGGCCGGTGAGATTGGCCGGTGAGATTGGCCCGGTCGCTGAAATTGCTGAAGCGTCTGCGATGAAATTGGAGCGCAATAATGTCCGAGGCGAGTAAAAACGGGGAAGCCGGCCGCGTAAGAGACGCGTCGCCCGGTTCGCTGCGACTTGGCGATTACTTGCCCTATCAACTCGCCGTGGCCTCCAATCAGGTTAGCCGAATGGTCGCCCGGTCCTATCAGTCGCGCTTTGGCCTGACGATCTGGGAGTGGCGCGTCATCGCTGTGCTGGCCGAGGAAGCGGGGCACTCGGGGCAATCTCTGGGCGAAGCGGCCGCGATGGACAAAGTCTCTGTTAGTCGTTCGGTTTCGGCTTTGATCAAGAGGGGCCTGGTTTCGCGCGCGCGCAATGAGGTTGATCGACGCTCGAGTGTACTCAAACTAACGGATGCGGGCTGGGTCATTTATCGCCAGGTCGAGCCGGTGGCATTAGCCGCGGAAAACGCACTGATCGAGGATTTTGATGCAGATGATTTAGCGCGAATGGGCCGTCTACTTGAGCATCTGAAGCGCCGCGCTGGTGTCATTGGCGAAGTTTGAATCTCGCCACAGTCGTTCTTCAAATCGGCGCTCAGGCCGGATGATTGACGGATCCGGGTGTTGCGCCCTGATTGTTGTGCAATTGGCGTATGATGCGCCCTGATGCCAGCATGGCAAGGATAATTGCGATGGAGAACACGTAAATTCCGGGCAGCGGCGAGGCGGAGAAAACCGGATTTCCGCGATAGCTGAAGACCGCGAGCGCGACGATTAGCACATCTGCCATCGACCACTTGCCCAGCATCTCCAACCATTTGACCTGAGCAGTGCTCAACATATTCGAGCGTGAAAATTGCAATCTCCACATCCAGAACAATTTTAGGGTTGGGAAGGCGACGGAAAAGCCGAGAACGACTATCGCCAATAAAAATTCCTCGGCGCCCAACAGGCCAATACCAAACCCCAAAATGCTGGTTTGCTCACTCCAGAATGCAAATTGCGTGGTCTTCATGGCAGGCAGTAAGAGACCAAGCGGCAACAGGCAACTCGCCAATACCAATAATGCAGTGGTCAATTGACCCGCTTGCGTGCTTGCCAGAGCCCGGGGTGCATTCTTGCTGCGTTTTCGAATCATGACTGAGGGAGTGCACGTCAATACAGGCGAAAACACGGCATTGCAGATGTTTGTTGAATCAAAACATTATGCCGATGTTTTGGAACCCATCCAAAGACTTGATCCGGGTGAGTGGGGGGAGACACGGATCGCCCCCAGGGGCATATGATTTGAAGGAAATTTTGCCGCCGCGCAAAAATATCCGCATCAAATTCGGGATAAGAGTCTGATATCAGGGATTTCGGATTAAGCCTTGAATCAATCCCTTATGTTCCAAATTGCCGGTCGAATTTTCAGTATGACCGGAGGTGCTAAAATAGTACGGCAGACGTTACGCAAGTGTTCATGGATCGGCTTAAGATTGGTGCGCGACACAGATCTGCATGATGTCGATTTGAAATCAGACACGCACTCGGTCGAGTCCATTCTCGATGGAGTTCGCAAAACCGGCTTATCTCCCCCAGATGTCGTTTTGCGATTGCGGAAGCGTCCGGAGCCAGGCTCCGGGCGCTTTAGATTGCCATGCTTTCGGTAATGACTGGCGAGGCCGGATCTTCGCTTCGCTTGGGCTATCCCAAAATACGACGGCCTGCGGCGATCAAATTGCGGCATGCCTCTTCGGTATCGGCGACGAGATACAGGCCGTAACTGGCGAGCTCGCGAGAACCACGAAAATGGCCATCCTCGGAAAAACCTGCAATTCGAGCATGGTAGCGCCGCGGCAATGCAAGTCGTTCCTCAGGCATACACCAGGCATCCGCGTCCAAGCCGCCAAACCGCATGGCTCCGTATCCCGGAATCGCTGAATGGAAGACGGGTGCGCTACCGCTACGCTGATTGTCGTGGATCATTGCGAGATTTTCATTGGAGCGTGAATCGGTCGCGTGGACCCAATGATAGCGCATGCCGGTCGTGAAGCGCGCCAAACCACAATCGCCTGGTGGAAAAAAGGGTTCGTGGCAGAGCTGCAAATGGCCGTCTCGCGTGACCTGCTCCATAAATTGCTCCACTGCATCGATATCTGTGGCGTGCGCGGCCTGGGACAATGACGATGTCATAAGGGTCAGTACCGTCAGGGAAATCCCTAATTTCGCTGTGTGATGCATTTCGTCCCCAAATTAGCGCCGCTTTGCTTTTGATATGGTAGGCGGTCCTCGGTGGGTGGCGCAAGTGATCACGGTTAAGCAGAACGCAGTCCGTTTTGAGCATGAAGTGGCAATAACGCGCTTGCATGTCAGGCGTGTCATTGGTGCAATGTTGATCCTGACATTGCCTGTGGCCAATTGGGCTTGCGACGTGATGGGGCGTAACGTCTAAAGCAATTGGGCTCCGAGTGCTTAGCGGAGACTACCAAGCATGCGATGGGATTAGCATTGCAATCGACACGCGAATGCGAAAGTATAAATAAATACAGAATGCTGGCCCAGAATATTGGCTGCGTAACTCTACCAATTGGTCATTTGTTGCGTCGTGCTCCCTGACGAATTGAGGGACAAATTTAGACTTCGGTTATACTTTTCAGATCTATCTTAACCAGCATTCGATTGAGATTGTTGAGATGAATTCTCCCTCCGATACGACCATCAAAATGGCTGACTATTACATCGACGTTCGCGTGGGTGGAGAGTTGTCAGTGGATGTTCTTTTGGATTTGGGGCGTCGTATGAGCGAGGCCATGCGAGAACATCGATGCCCCCGCATATTGATCGATCTGACGGATGTTCAGGTTATCTATGATGCAGGAGGAGATTTTGGTTTCCTGGATCGTATTTTGTCGGCGAGCTTTGAAGCAATTTCGATCGCAGTTGTGACCACTAAGCAGGCGACACAGCATATTGAGGCGACGGTCAATTATCTCGACACCAGCCATGCGACCGCCGAGGTTTTCTCGTCCATCGACGCAGCCAAAAGCTGGCTTTCGACCCGGGTCACCTCCAAATAATCATAAGCGCCGGTCAATGCATTGTTTACCATGCGTTCGATTTTTGTGCATTTTTGCTGCGTGTTAAGCGCTGCGTTAAGGCCTGCGCGGGTAAATGACCGCATGGTTGCCGATACGACACCCAATGAGGCTCTCCTCTTTGATCAAGATCATCTGGCCCGATATATCGGGTCGGATGATGGACTGCGGACGGAATTGCTTGGCTTGATGCGAGAGCAGGCGAAGCGCTGTCTCGATCTGATGGCCAATGCGAATGACCGGTCCTCCTGGCGCATTGCTGCTCATACCCTCAAAGGCGCGGCACGCGGCGTTGGAGCATTTGCTTTGGCCGATGCTTGCGACGCCGCAGAGGAAATGCCGGAGGAATCCTGGCCCTGTGCGACCTTGATGGTCGGCCAGAAAATCACCGAAACTGAAATGGCGATTGCCCAGACGGCCTGAACCCGGCCGCCTGTTCGGCGGTCGTGGTTGTGCTGCTGCGATTGTCGATTAGCGAGTACGGTCCCATACAGCCAATTCGTAGGCAATGGATTGTTCGACCAATTCGCGCCAGACTGGCGTCGCGATTTGTGTTGGGAGGCCAACTTTCAGAGCCTCGTGCTCGACCTTTTCCAGCACATCATTGATACGCCATTCATCGCGCACCACTTCGCGATTGGGCTTGATCCGCGCTGCGGCCTCCATGTATCCGGCCCGAACCGCAATCAGTGCAACCAATTGCCGGTCCAGTGAATCCACGCCCTCGCGCACATCGCGCATAGTGGAGCAGTCTTGTGGGGCGATAATCGGGGCGGCACTAGTCGTGGTCATGAGTTGCTTAATCCATGTTCGCGTTACACCCCTTATAGGGGCCGATTGCCGTTATGCCCAAGCGACGAGCTGTCACAGCTGCAGATGTTGAAATCGAGATATATCGAATGCAAACAAATGACACTACTCTGACCGGGAATTCGAAGGAGCGGATCTATGATGCAATCTCTATCGGTTTACGGTGATCACCGCAGTGGCAATTGCCTGAAGGTGAAATGGGTCGGTGACCATCTGAATATTCCCTATAATTGGCGCGAAACAGATGTGCTGACGGGACAGACCCGGACGGCGGAATTCCTGGCGATCAATCCGGCGGGGCAGGTGCCGACCCTCATTGGCGAAGATGGGCGAATTATCGCCCAGTCCAACGCCATCATGATGTATCTTGCGAGCGGTTCTGACTTGATACCCGGGGATCGTTTCGATCAGGCCAAGATGCTTGAGTGGATGTTTTGGGAGCAGTACAGCCACGAGCCCTGCATTGCGGTTCGGCGTTTTAAAAAAGCATTTTTGAACCAGTCCGATGACGATATTGATCCGGAGCTTTTGGCCAAGGGGCGTCGCGCGCTTGGTGTTATGGAAATGCGTCTCCTGTCGCGCGACTTTTTTGTCGGGGACAAATTGTCCCTCGCCGACATTGCGCTTGTCGCCTATACGCGCATGGCGGATGAGGGCGGCTACAATCTCGACGAATTTTTGAATGTCCGCAGCTGGGTGGCCCGAATTAATCAGGAATTGGATCTGGATATTAATGAGGGGCGTGTCGTCCCGCTTGCCTAACTAGCGGCCCAGCTCTTTCATCGCGCCGTCAACGCCTTCCAGCGTGAGCGGAAACATGCGCTGGTGACCGATCATTTCGCGGATCAGTTTGGTTGAATAGGAGTGTTCCCACCATTGCTCTGGCTGGGGATTGATCCAGATGACATCGGTCCAGTTTTCGACGATGCGCTTGAGCCAGACTGCGCCGGATTCTTCATTCCAATGCTCAACCGAACCGCCGGAATGGGTTATCTCATACGGTGCCATCGCGGCATCGCCGACAATGATAACTTTCCAGTCTTGGGGATATTTGTGGAGGATGTCGAGCGTCGGCACGGTTTCGGCGCGGCGACGCAGATTGGACTTCCACAGCCCCTCATACGGACAATTGTGAAAGTAGAAATATTCCAAATTCTTGAATGTTGAGCGAGAAGCGGAAAATAATTCCTCGCAAAGTTTCACATAGGGGTCCATCGAACCGCCAACATCAAATAATGCCAACACCTTGATCGCATTGCGGCGCTCCGGGCGCATGATGACGTCCAGCCATCCTTGCTTGGCGGTCGCGTCGATTGTGCCGGTTAAATCCAACTCATCCTGCGCACCGTCCCGGGCAAATTTTCGCAAACGGCGCAGTGCGACTTTTAGGTTGCGCGTCCCCAATTCGCGTTCACCGTCGAGATCTTTATAGCGACGTTGCTCCCAGACCTTGGTGGCGCGATTGTGCTCGCTTTTGCCACCAATGCGGACTCCGGCAGGGTTATAACTGCCATGACCGAAGGGGCTGGTGCCGCCTGTACCGATCCATTTCGACCCGCCCTCATGACGTTTTTCCTGTTCTTCGAGTCGCTTCTTCAGCGTCTCCATAAGTTCATCAAAGGGGAGGGCCTTGAGGGCGTCCATTTCCTCCTGGGTCAGCATTTTCTTCATCACGGCTTCCAGCCAATCCGGTGGAATGTCGGTTTCCTCAAACAGGGCGCTGATCGAGTCCATGCCCTTGAAGACGTGGGCGAAGACCTGATCAAATTTATCGAAGTTCTTTTCGTCCTTGATCAAAGCCGTGCGACTGACCGAGTAGAAGTGATTGATGTCGGGTTCAATCACACCCTTATCGAGCGCCTCAAGCAAGGTGAGGTATTCGCGCGTGGTGACGGGAATACGGGCAGATCGCAGCTCGGTGAAGAAATAGTGCAGCATGTGCGGGAGTGTAGCGGGTGCTTACAAGGGGCCAAAGCGAATTTGGCGGGTTGGCTTCATCGGGAGTTGGCGATTGCTTCCAGCGCATCCAAATCGGCGTTCATTAGCGCGTCTGAAGCGGCCTGGATGCGTTCGACGGACCAGTTCCACCAGGACAAACCCTGCATGCGGGCGGCGTCTTGGCGTGACAGACGTTCTTTGATCTGTCGGGCGGGATTTCCGCCAACGATCGTGTAGGGTTCGACATCGCTGGCAATGACGGATTTTGCGGCGATAATGGCTCCATTGCCGATCGTCACGCCGGGCATGATTGTGGCGTCAAAGCCGATCCAGACATCATGACCGATTGTGATTGGGCCCTTATTGGGCCAAGCACCGGGATCTTGCTCGCCCCAGCACCCAAAAATGGGGAAGGGATAGCTCGACAGGCGGTCAGCAAAATGATTGCCACCATTGAGAATGAAAGTCGCGCCGTGGGCTATTGAGCAAAACTTGCCAATGATCAGCTTGTCGTCAATGAAATCGAACGCGTATTTGACCTGTTCAGGAAAGGTGTTCGGATCGTCGAAGCTGTGAATGTAACTGAAATCACCCGCCTCGACCTTGGGGTGATCAGCGACCAGGGGTTTAAGATAGGCCATGGACGCCTGATCCGGCAGGGGGTGCAGCGTATCGGGATTGAGCGCGGTCACGGGTGACCTCCACATTAAATTTCAAATGTCCGGTCCGGCCTCAGGCCACGCCCGGCCCGCCACCTGGTCCACCAGAATTGCGCCGTGTCATGAAAGCCAACTTTTCAAACAACATCACATCCTGCTCATTCTTGAGCAGGGCCCCATGGAGGGGCGGGATCAGCTTGCGCGGATCGCGTTCCGACAGGACAGCCGGGTCGATGTCCTCGATCATGAGCAATTTGAGCCAGTCCAGCAATTCGGATGTGGACGGCTTCTTTTTCATGCCAGGTACGGACCGTACGTCGTAAAACAGTTTCAGGGCTTCAGCGAGCAGGCGACTTTTTAGCCCCGGGAAGTGGACGTCGACGATTTGGCGCATCGTGGCTTCGTCAGGAAAGGCGATAAAATGGAAGAAGCAGCGGCGCAGGAAGGCGTCGGGCAATTCTTTTTCGTTATTGGAGGTGATGATCACCACGGGGCGCTGGACCGCCTTGATGGTTTCACCGGTTTCATAAACATGGAATTCCATCCGGTCGAGCTCCTGCAGGAGATCGTTGGGGAATTCGATATCGGCCTTGTCGACCTCATCAATCAGCAAGACAGACCGTTTCTCGGCGGCAAAGGCCTCCCAAAGCTTGCCCTTACGGATGTAATTGGCGACGTCGTGGACCTTGTCGTCTCCAAGCTGGCTATCGCGCAGACGTGCGACGGCGTCATATTCATACAGGCCTTGGCGGGCTTTGGTGGTGGATTTAACGTGCCATTCGATCAACGGCATGCCCATGGCACGCGCCACTTGCTGGGCCAGCTCGGTTTTGCCGGTTCCCGGTTCACCCTTGATCAATAAGGGACGCTCAAGAGCGATGGCGGCGTTGACCGCAGCGCTCAGTTCTTCATCAGCAACGTACTGATCTGTGCCTTCAAATCTCATGGGCAAGGCTTAGCGCGAATGTTTGTGCGTGGGTAGGGGGCAGGCGTGCGATCAGCAGGCCAGGCCCTTGATAATTGAATTTAGGACAGAAAATTCATCCAGCAATTTGCAAATATGCAGCATGTCCACGGGCCAATCTCGTTCTTTCAGGGTTGCGTGCATGGCCCGGAGCATTTCCAAATCTTCCGCGCGTCTGACTGCGACACCTTGTTGGGGCGGGCTGGCACTCATTGCAACGGAGACGCTGTGGGTTCGATATTCATCGCGATGATGGCGTATGAAGTTGAAAATATTTTCGCGATCGGCGCCGGCAATACGCGCGTCGACATTAAGTTGTTTGAGAACGGGCTGTGAAATCAGCTCCGCAAAAAACCCGTCCGGGAGTGTATTCTCAGACAGTGTCGTAAATTCTGAATTGTTGGATCCATGCTCGACAACAGATTGCGCGATGATGTCCGGGTCGCAAAACGGTGAGGCCGGGGTGATGTAGATCAATGTGTTGGCCAGCGTTTGGTCGGCAACATCGAGCAAACTGCTCAAGGTGTCATTGTCTTCGCTGCGAAACACTCGAATGCCTTCGGCATGGGCGATGCTGGCGATACCGTCATCGGTATTTTGGGCTGACGTGGCGATGACGAGCTCATCAATGCCGTGGATATTGCGCAAGCGTCGACTCTGGAATTCAAGAATGGAGGTCGTATCGTGTAGCGGCTCTAGAGCCAATCTTTCGAGCGTGTGGGCGTGGTTGCGTGCGTGGATGACAGCAATTGTCCTGGGCATCGAAAGGACTCCAAAAACAGTGTGTCGCCGATAGCCGACCCTGGCGCACACAAACGAGATCAACGGTTGGGAGCTAACCCTGCCAGTTGTGCGTTAAAGAAGTATTTTGATCGCCGGCCCCGGTGATGGCGATGGGCTATCCGGATGCGACGCGTTCCTTGAGTCTGGCGCCGATCTTTCCCATCACATCTCCCCAATTGGCGAAACCTTCGCCCCAGAAAAGTTGGGAATTGGGGTACCAAAGCAGCTTGTCGCTATTGAAATTGGTCCAATGTCGGCGATTTGCGCTGATGACCCAAATTTCACCGCCGCAAGCGCCTGCCAAATTGAGTGATGCATTCATCGGTCCAATGGTCAAATCCAGCGCGACACCCATCGCGGCGACTCCGTCGAGATCATCTCTCAAGTCCAGATTTTGGGGTGTGTAAATGTCGATGCCAAACTTTTCCCGGACATAGGCCATATCCTCTTCGGTTTCACCGTACTGCATGTTGATGAAGTGAGCCCCCTTGGTATCGAGAATGGATTTCCAGCTGTCGAGCGGCGAGAAATAGCGTTGCCGCTGGGCGTTCATGCGCAGCGACTTCCATAACATGCCGACTTTGGGGCCGGGGCCCAGCGCGTCGAGCTCGGCCCGGAATTCTGCGACGCGCGCGGCGTCTGGGGTGAGGAAGGACGGGGTGGTCGGGAAGCTCTCCACCGTCGGCCGTAAAGCGCCAAGCTGGTCGCCCATCGGGGTCCAAAAATCAGCGTCTTCATCGAGGGTCGGCGCGGCTCGGACATTGCGGCCTTCGATGACCGCTGAAACATGATGATCCACTTTGGCATTCGGGAAAGAACGCTCGATCAGGGGGATCAAGCGCTTCTCGCAGGCAATGCGCAATTCGCCGTCCGAACCGATGGCCTCGGCAAATTCGTGGGCTGAATTCAGGAACAAGATTTCATCCCCCAGGCCTTGCTCGCCGACGACCACGACTTTCTTGCCCCGAATATCGTTCAGATCCAGGCTCTCCCAGCGAGGGGCCTTCATTGTGAAAAGTGTGGCCTGGGTGTGATCCGGGTCGAGTCGAATTTGTTGAGCCCGCCAGCCTTCTTCAAGTCGCCCGGTTTCCAGCAGGGCCAGAGATCGACCGTGCTTCATGGTGGCGCGATCGGTGGCGTCCTGGGGGTTTTTGAGCGCTTCATCGAAATGCGCGACGGCTTTTACCGGTTCACCGGTTAATTCATAAACATTGGCCAGATTATTGTGAGCGCGCGAGAAGTCCGGCTTGATACGTAATGCTTCTAAATAGAAGGGGGTCGCGCCAACCGGATCGCCACTGTCCGCCAGTACGGTTCCGAGCGAGTTCCAGAGTTCAACGACTTCAGGCCGTTTGAAAATTTCCAGGCGCAAAATTTCGATCGCGTCTTCAAAGCGTGCCTGATCGCGCAAGACACTTGCCAGATTGATGATACCGTCGAGGTTTTCCGGCTGGACTTGGTGGCAGAGCCGGTAAAACTTTTCCGCGGCCTCCAACATGTCCAGCTTCCAGGCAACAATGCCCATGTTGAGATAAATTTCGGCATCGCTGGGATCGGCCTTCCAGGCGCGTTCGTAAAATTCCAGCGCTTTGGACAGGCGCCCGAGCCGAAAGAGCAACAAGCCGACCGCGTGGTTGGGCATGGCGGCATCGGGTGCCAGATCGAGGGCCTTTAGCGCGTACTTGGCCCCGCCCTGGTGGTCGCCGCCATTGGACAGTTTCAACGCACGTTTCACAAATCCAAGCGCCTTGCGCATTGAGGCGCGTTCTTCCTTGGGAATGGATGCCAGCTTTATATCGACGGCCATGGAATCGGAAACGGATGAGGCGCCGCGGGCGTGGTTTTTTTCGGTTTCCGCCTCGGCGGAGAATTCCTCGATGAGCGCTGTATTGGCTGTCGACATTATCGCGAAGTCCCTGAGATTGTGCTGTTGCTGCCTACTGAAATGGCAGAAAGAGCGGATTCGCTTAATGCGGCGCTAATGGTTTTCGCTGTTGGCAGTGCCGTGTTTGCGACCGGTTAAACCCTTTCTTCATTCTGGCTTGGCAGTTTGATGCGAGTTTTATGTATTTCCTGATCGTGGAGTAGCTGGATGCCGTTGAAAATCTCACTCAAAGCTGGAGAGAGATTCGTGCTCAACGGAGCTGTTGTGGAAAATGGTGATCGCCGTGCGACCCTCGTGCTCCAGAACCGGGCTTCGGTTTTGCGTGAAAAGGACATTCTTCAATCTGAAGATGTGACCTCGCCCGCGCGCCACATCTATTTTCCGATCATGATGATGTATCTGTCATCCAAGGATGACTCCAATCTCTATGACGAGTTTGTTTTGCGTATGAACGAGTTCATGAGCGCTGTGGCGGATCCGGAGGCGTTGGCGAATTGCGTCTCGATCAGCCGGGATGTCATGTCGGGCGAGTATTACAAGGCGCTCATTCGATGCAAAAAGCTCATTTCCTTTGAGAAGGGGCGTCTCGGGTAATGTCACTTCATGCGTATCAGGCAGCGTCAACGCGGGATGAAGACCCGCGTTCCACGGAGTATCGTCTATTTGCTCAGGTGACGCGAGCGCTCATGCGGGCCTCTGAGGCGGCTGATGATGATCTTGCGGCGCGTATTGATGTACTCGATTGGAATCGGCGCGTCTGGACCAATCTGGCCGCGGACTGTGCCAGTAAGGACAATCAACTGCCCGAGCAGGTCAGGGCTTCGATCATCTCCTTGTCGATCTTTATTTCCAAGCACACATCTTTGGTCATGCGAGGCAAGGACAGCTTCGACGTGTTGATTGATATCAACCGGACGATCATGCAAGGGCTCGCGCCACAAGCGGCAGCCAGCTAACCTTCCGTACGCCCTCTCGGCAAGAATTGCCCTAGTGGCAAAATCGCTCGGCACAATGCCGCGTCGCTCGCCATGCGTTTTACTGGCTCCAAATAAATCAGCGTCTTTTCAGACCCTTAGTTCGTCTGCAACTCGGCATGCCAATTGCGCGGGTCACGGTGGGACAAAACGTCCTCGGCCGGAGAATACCGGTTCATTTACTTCCAGAATGGAGGACTAACCAATGACGCTTTCTGTCAACACCAACGCTGGGGCCATGATTGCCCTGCAGAACCTAAATACGACGAATATGGATATGAGTGAGGTTCAAAAACGTATCAGTACCGGCTTGAATGTCGCCGGCGCAAAGGATGATGGCGGTCGTTATGCCATCGCCCAGCGCATGCGTGCGCAAGTCGCAGGATACGGTGTCGTACAACAAAGCCTCAATGGGGTCCGTTCCATTGTAGATGTCGCCTTGGCGGCAGGTGAAGGTGTTTCGGACCTTATCATTGAAATGAAGGAGAAGGCACTGGCCGCATCGGATGGCTCGCTGGATTCTGCATCGCGAACCGCTTTGAATGAAGATTTCAAGGCTTTGCGTGATCAGATCAGCAAAATGGTCTCCAATGCGTCGTTCAACGGGACAAATTTGATCAATAACACGCAGACGTCGGTATCTGCCCTGGCGAACCAGGACGGATCCAGCACGATCTCGATTGTAGATGAAAACCTGAATCTCGGTGGTGCAATCGTCACCCTCGCGGCTACGGCATCATTTGAATCGGCAGGTGCTGCGACGACGCTTGCGGGTACATTGTCAACGTCTCTGAACAATCTCAACAGTGCCTTGGCGCGACTGGGTACTGCCAGCAAGTCTCTCGAAATCCACAAGGGTTTCGTGACCAAGCTGGCGGATGCCCTGGAGCAGGGAATAGGAAATCTGGTCGACGCGGACCTGGCGAAGGAGAGTGCAAGACTCCAGTCTATGCAAGTTAAGCAGCAGCTGGGCGTTCAGGCGCTTTCGATTGCCAATCAGAACCCGCAGACCATCCTGTCCTTCTTCCAGTAAGTTCGTTGATCGGGGTTGCCATCTAGGCAACCCCGATTTTTTTCTGCTCCGTTGATGGGGGCGGATAGGTTTGCCTGCAATCCGCAATTAACTGTTTATTAAGCATAAATTATTGCCGACCGGCACGGATTGCCGGGTGATTGTGGGGTTGGGCGGGCATCTTTTGCCGTGCTGTTTGCTTGGTGGGCAAGGATGGCTAGGCAAAAAGCGCCTTGCGAATCAGGCGAGTTAAGAAAAATCGGCAGGTCAAGTCTTTGTTGGCACCGCCCTTGCAGTTTGGTCAGTGGGTCAGAAGACCCGAGGGACAAAACGTCCCTGTACATAACCAGAATGGGAAGGGCCAAGAAATGGCTACTATCAACACCAATGCCGGTGCGATGATCGCACTGCAAAACCTCAATAAAACAAACATGGATATGCAGCAGGTTCAGACGCGCATCGCGACTGGCCTTTCCGTCGCGACCGCGAAGGATAATGGCGGTATCTATGCGATCGCCCAAAAAATGCGTGCGGATGTAAAGAGTTTTGAATCTGTCTCCAACTCACTGGATCTTGCCACGTCCACTGTTGACGTTGCTATCGCCGGTGGTGAGGCCATTTCCGACCTGTTGGTTGAGATGAAAGAAAAGGCCCTGGCGGCATCTGATTCCTCTCTCGATTCGTCATCGCGTACGGCCCTTAATGAAGATTTCAAAGCGTTGCGCGACCAAATCGGCAAGATCGTGTCAAACGCGACGTTCAACGGAACAAACCTGATCAATAACTCAGTGACATCGATCTCAGCGCTGGCGAATGCGGCTGGTTCTTCGACTATCTCGGTGATTGACGAGAACATGTCCCTTGGTGGCGCGGTTGTGACGCTTGCGGCGACGGCATCGTTTGAATCTGCGGGTGCGGCGACGACGATTGCAGGTACGATTTCGACGTCGATTAATAATTTGTCTTCATCGCTTGCACGCCTTGGTACTGGTGCGAAGTCTTTGCAAATCCACAAGGATTTTGTTAGCAAGCTATCTGATGCGGTTACTCGCGGCATTGGCAATCTGGTTGATGCTGATCTGGCCAAAGAGAGCGCGAAATTGCAGTCCTTGCAGGTCAAGCAACAGCTGGGTGTGCAGGCCCTGTCGATCGCCAACCAGGCTCCGAGCACGATCCTCGGCTATTTCCGATAAGTTTTGAGGGGGCGGCGGTTTAACCGCCGCTCTTCTCGCACGCGGAGACGGACCTCATCCCCATCCTGGAGGGGGTGTGTCTCAAATCCACGCGAATTCTCCGGGAAATTGAAGCGGGTCAAAACGATCTGCGAGGCAAAACGCCTATCAATGCAACTGTATGAAAGGGCCAAGAAATGGCTACTATCAATACCAATGCTGGTGCGATGATTGCACTGCAAAACCTCAATAAAACAAACATGGATATGCAGCAGGTTCAGACCCGTATCGCAACGGGCCTTTCTGTTGCTTCTGCCAAGGATAATGGTGGTATTTACGCTGTCGCTCAGAAAATGCGCGCCGACGTAAAGAGTTTTGAATCTGTCTCCAATTCACTGGATCTTGCCACGTCCACTGTTGACGTTGCTATCGCCGGTGGTGAGGCCATTTCCGACCTGTTGGTTGAGATGAAAGAAAAGGCCCTGGCGGCCTCGGATTCTTCATTGGACGCGTCATCGCGTACGGCCTTGAATGAAGATTTCAAAGCGCTGCGTGATCAAATTGGCAAGATCGTATCAAACGCGACCTTTAACGGCACCAATATGATCAACAACTCGGTGACATCGATTTCGGCCCTCGCGAATGCGGCCGGCTCGTCGACGATCTCCGTGATTGACGAGAATATGTCCTTAGGCGGCGGCGTCGTTACGCTCGCGGCGACAGCCTCATTTGAGTCTGCAGGCGCAGCAACAACAATCGCTGGCACGATCTCGACATCAATCAATAATTTGTCTTCATCTCTGGCCCGTCTGGGTACCGGTGCAAAGTCCTTGCAGATCCACAAGGACTTCGTTGGCAAGCTATCGAATGCTCTCGAGAAAGGTATCGGCAACCTCGTCGATGCGGATCTGGCCAAGGAAAGCGCGAAGCTTCAGTCCCTGCAAGTCAAGCAGCAGCTTGGCGTACAGGCATTGTCTATCGCCAATCAGGCGCCAAGCACAATTCTGGGCTATTTCCGATAGTCATAGGTCAAGGTGGCGGGGTTTCCCTGCCACCGATTGGCCCGTTCGCATTGTATACAGGTCTAGTGAAGGGAGGGCTTGGCCCTCTTTTGTCGTATTGGGGAGGGGGTTCTTGGGCTTGGGGTGCGCCCATTTGATGCTCGATTGATTGTCGATCCCGTGTTTGTTCTGGGGACTGCAATGGGTGAATCGCCTTGTCTGGCAATGCGAATAAATTTCCCAGCGCGCCGATCATGATTGTTTGATGCCAGTTCATTTTTAGACTCTTTATCATGGCATTGGAGCGGAAAGCTCCCTTGCGACGTTAAGTAAATAGAAAAGATCAATATCTGCCGATCGGCAAAACCTGCCGCGCTGAGAGATAAAAACTCGGCAATAATTGCCTATTAGTGCGCTGGCTGGGCAGTCTCAACTCGGCAAAATACGCCACCGAATCAGGCGAATCAGAAGATCCCACCCAAGTCAACCCAATCTGGTCTTGTTTTTGCAAGTTTTCGCTCGGGTCAGAAGATCCAATGGGCAAAATGCTCAACGAACCAAAAACTGGAAAGGGCCAAGAAATGGCTACAATTAATACAAATCCCGGCGCGATGATTGCGCTTACGAATCTGAACAACACCAACAAAGAAATGCAGAATGTTCAGACTCGCATCGCGACTGGCCTGGCTGTCTCTTCAGCTAAGGACAATGGTGGTATTTACGCGGTTGCTCAGAAAATGCGCGCTGACGTGAAAAGCTTCGAATCCGTATCCAATTCACTGGATCTGGCGACTTCTACCGTTGATGTGGCGATTGCCGGTGGCGAAGCCATCTCCGATCTGCTGGTCGAGATGAAGGAAAAGGCTCTGGCCGGTTCCGACGCAAGTCTTGATACTGCTTCCCGCACAGCACTGAACGAAGATTTCAAGGCTCTGCGCGACCAAATTGGCAAGATCGTGTCAAACGCGACGTTCAACGGAACAAACCTGATCAATAACTCAGTGACATCGATTTCAGCGCTGGCGAATGCGGCTGGTTCTTCGACTATCTCCGTGATTGACGAGAACATGTCCCTTGGCGGTGGTGTTGTGACGCTGGCTGCGACGGCTTCATTTGAATCCGCCGGTGCTGCGACCACAATTGCTGGTACGATTTCAACATCGATCAACAATCTGTCTTCGTCGCTCGCCCGTCTGGGTACTGGCGCGAAGTCCATGCAGATCCACAAGGATTTTGTCGGCAAGCTGTCGAATGCTCTTGATAAGGGTATTGGCAATTTGGTCGATGCAGACCTTGCGAAGGAAAGTGCGAAACTTCAATCCCTGCAGGTCAAGCAACAGCTTGGCGTACAGGCATTGTCTATCGCCAATAGTGCTCCAAGCACAATCTTGGGCTACTTCCGTTAAGTACGGTTCGAGTGGCGGGATCTATTCCCGCCACTCACCCCGTAACTGACGACGGGATCTTTATGGAGGCGCTGGCGCCTCTTTGTCAGCGAATGAAAAAATGGCAGAAACTGGTTTTAATCCCACGCCCGTCACCGGGATACCTCCCGTTGTTAAACGGGAAGCGAGTGTCGACAAGCCTCGCGAGGACGATCAACGCGTCCCGCCTGTTCTCAAGCAAGATGCGCCGAATAGGACGCAAAATCGCATTGACGAACAAAAGAGGGGCCAATCGGAAAAGCAACATTCCGTGGAGGTTCGTGCTGACGAGATTGATGAACTCGCTAAATCGGCTTTGAAAAATTCACGGTTGAGTATCACTCGCGAGGGTGAAAGCGGTGATTTTATCTATTTGATGGTGGACCAGGATACGGGTGAGACGGTGCGCCGATGGCCGCCGGAGAAGCATTCCGACCTAGTAGACTATTTGCGTTCCAAGCGTGCCGGCCTGATCGACAAGACCGTCTGATCAACCCGGCAATTTCGACCGGCTGAGCAGCAACGCTCGGCAAACACCGTCCAATTCCCCGTGTTGGAATTGAGACGAAGATCGCTACTTCATTGAATTAACTGTAAATTTTGAGATGGCATGACCGGCACGGCATTTGCGCTACCTGTGGGGAGCGTCGCAAAAGCGGCGAAGCAGACCTTGCGGGAGAACGCCCCAATGACCTTAAGTGTCCACACGAATACATCCGCGATGATTGCGCTGCAAAACCTCAACAAGACCAGTGAGGATATGCAAATCGCGCAGAACCGGATTTCGACCGGTTTGAAAATTGCCGGTTCCAAGGACAATGCAGCGATTTATGCCGTAGCGCAGAATATGCGCGGCGATGTCAGTGCGCTGGGCGCCGTCAATCAAAGCCTCGATCGCGCCGCCACGATGGGCGATGTTGCGATGGCCGCAGGTGAGGCTATTTCCGATCTGCTGGTTCAGATGCGCGAGAAGGCGACAGCGGCGATGGACGCGTCCATCGATAATTTTTCCCGTGCGGCCTATGACGCCGACTTTAAGTCATTATTGGCTCAGGTTCAGGTGATTTTGGCGAATGCTGAGTTTGACGGTGCGAACCTGCTCAATGGCTCGGTCACCGGAGGGATTGCATTCCTTGCTGACGCGGATGCTGCCCGCACAGTGACGCTCAAGACCCAGGATATGAGTATATCTGGATCGATCATCACGTTGACATCGACGGCGAGTTTAGGGTCTGTGATGCTCGCGACAAATGTTGTGGCTGATGTGAAGGCCAGTCTGGACAATGTGAACCAAGCGCTCGCGAATATGGGGTCAGACGTCAAGAAGCTCGAGGCGCACAGTGGTTTTGTGACCAAGCTTATGGATTCATTGCAGGAAGGTATTGGTAATTTGGTCGATGCGGACCTTGCCAAGGAAAGTGCGTCATTGCAGGCCTTGCAGGTCAAGCAGCAATTGGGTGTTCAGGCGCTGTCGATCGCGAACTCGCAGCCTAATATTATTCTGAGCCTGTTCCAGGGCGGTTAGCCAATCTGACGGATCTCCACCACCACGGCCAGACCTACGGCACGACCTTCCCTCGGGAAGGCCGTTTTCGTTTGCGCGACTCAATGCATTGATGACCAATGGGGCCTAGCAACAGGGTGATTCATGGCTGCTGATTTTTTGCCCTATGGGCGTCAATTCATTGATGAGAGCGATATCGAGGCCGTGGTCGAAGTGCTTCGTGGAGACTGGTTGACCACAGGTCCAGCTGTCGCCGCCTTCGAGCACGACTTTGCTGCGATGACCGGGGCTCAGCATGCGATTGCCTGTTCGAACGGAACCACTGCGCTGCATCTGGCGCTGGCCGGCCTTGGCGTCGGTGAGGGCGATGTCTGCATCGTGCCTGCGATCACGTTCATGGCGACCTCCAATGCTGCGATCTATTGCGGTGCTGACGTGGTGTTTTCGGATGTCGATCCCGATACAGGATTGATGACGCCAGATAATTTACGCGCCGCTTTGATCAAGTCGGGTGGACGGGCGAAGGTTGTCCTCCCCGTGCATTTGTCAGGGCAATGTGAGGATATTGCTGCACTGGCTGCCATTAGCGGCGATGCAGGGGCGGTGATGGTCGAAGATGCCTGCCATGCACTCGGTACGAAATGGCGGGGTGCGCCCGTCGGCGCATGTGCTCATTCCGCTGCGTCCTGTTTTTCCTTTCATCCGGTCAAGACGATTGCCGCCGGTGAGGGCGGGATGGTGACGACGAATGACCCCGCGCTCGCCGATCGTCTGCGGGCATTGCGCAGCCACGGCATCGTCCGCGGCGAGGATTTGCTCGAGCAAAATGCGGATCAGCCATGGTGGCACGAGATGCAATCGCTGGGATGGAATTATCGCCTGTCAGATATACAGGCTGCGCTGGCGCGGTCTCAGCTATCAAAGCTGGATGCATTCGGAGCCAAACGCCGGTCCTTGGCGGCGACCTATGACAGGCTTTTGGATGACCATGCGACGATCCGCCCCCTCGTCCGAACGCCGGATTGTGATCCCTGCCTGCATCTATACGCCGTGCGGATAGATTTTGCGGCGCTGGGCACAGACAGGACTCGCGTAATGAACGCTTTGCGCGAACGTGGCATCGGCACTCAGGTGCACTACATTCCGGTGCCGTCACAGCCCTGGTATCGGGCCAAATATGGTGACCAGACGCCACCGGGTGCGGCAAAATATTACGAACGAACACTGAGCCTGCCGCTATTTGCGGGAATGAGCGATGATGATCCCGCGCGCGTGATTGAAGCGCTTGAGGCGGTGCTGGGCTAGGAGCCCTTCTTACGGAACAGGGCCCAGGTGACATCATCGATGCCACTGGTGCGGCTCCACAAGAATCCGTCATCTACGATCTCAAGATCGTCAAAGCGGTCCATAAAGAAGCCACCGAAATCGCGTTTGAATAACAAGTCGTCACGGCCGCGATAGGGGATGGTTTCCGGTTTGGCCGAGAAGTATTCTGCAACCAACAACCAGCGGGATGTCACACGGTGCATCTCATCGGCGACGCTTGGTAGATCGTCCGGGTGAACATGAATCAGCACGCCGGCTGAAAAGCTCATCTCGACCGCGCCGTCAGAGACGGGAATATCCTGACCTGTGGCGTTGAACAAATTCTCCGCTGGCAGGATATCCTCCGACAGCAGGGTCACACGCGCCTTGTCATTGGGCTCGACTGCGAACGGTTCGGCACCGATGAGACGGTCGATGGCGCGCAGGTTCAGACCGATATTGCAGCCCACTTCGAGGAAGCTTTTGGGCGGGTTGTTGAATGTGCTCTTGAGCATCGCTGCCCACATGCGTGTGCGCATGCGCAATACGTCGGCGAGCGGCGCGTTACGGTCGACATATTCATTGCCGAAATCGCCTCGCCAGGCATCGAGTTGAGCGGTCTTGGTCATGATGTTTCTCCTATTGTCCGCCAGTCCACCATATCCATGGCAAGCGGATCTCCGCGTTTCAGCGCGCGCGCGGCGGGCCGATCGAGAATATCGTAATAATGTTTGGGCGGCAGTCCGTGTCCGGGCCGAATGGAGCGAACATTGTCTGCGGTGAAGGGCTCTCCCGCGGCGACATCTTTCACCACGTAGAGCGAGCGCCGGAAGGTGATCGAGCCGCGCTCGCATCCAGCCAAATCGTAGCGCACATTGCCGATCGCCGCCTGGGCATTGTGGCAATCTTCGACCAGGCGCTTGAATTCATCAGGCTCCAGCGAGAAGTCGCCGTCCGGGCCACCGTCATCGCGTGACAGGGTGAAATGCTTCTCGATGACGCGAGCGCCCAGAGCGACAGCCGCGACAGCGCAGGCCGTGCCGGGCGTGTGATCACTGAGGCCGGGGACGGTGTTAAAGGCGGTCGCCAGGTGCGGGACGGTCAGCAGATCGGCCTGGTCGATCGGGGCAGGATAGGAGGACAGGCAGTGCAAGACCGCCATGCCGCCAACGCCGTTCTCCCGCGCGGTTCGGACCGCCTCGTGGATTTCCGCCAGATTGGCCATGCCGGTCGACATGATCATCGGCTTTCCGGTTTTGGCGACGCGCGCGATCAGCGGCAGATCAGTGATCTCAAAGGAGGCAATCTTGTAGGCCGGGGCATCGAGGGATTCCAGTAGATCCACGGCGCTATGATCAAACGGTGTTGAGAATAGCGGGATGCCGAGCGACTTTGCCTTGGCGAAAAGCTCGGCATGCCATTCAAACGGTGTCTGGGCCTCGGCGTATAATTCGTGCAGCGAGCGTCCATCCCATAGTCCGCCTTCGATGACAAAGCCTGGGCCGTCATGGTCGATCGTGATGGTGTCGGCGGTATAGGTCTGGATCTTGATGGCGTCGGCCCCGCACTGGGCCGCGACCTCCATGGTTTCCAACGCGCGGTCAATCTTGCCGAGATGATTGGCCGACAGTTCTGCGATCACAAACGGCTTGTGATCGGCACCGATTTTACGTCCGGCAATTTCGAATGTCGGTGTCTCAGCGGGCATGATCGTCCTCGGTCAATTCGGCGGTCGGGATAGACGGGCGTCTTCCGGCGCGGACAGTGGTCAGTGAGTCGGCCAATCCGCAAAAAGCCAGCAGGTCGACAATGCCCAGGTGCGAGAGGAATTCACCGCTATCCTGGTCGTAGTTCGGGTGCTCATAGGTCTGGAATTTCAATGTCAGGCCGGCATCGGCGAAGCGCTGCTCGGCATTGTCCTCACGCAAATAATCGAGTGCGCCAAGGGGAGAGAGGTAGGTGTCGGCCCCGGCATCACTGCACAAGGCGATGAGCCGGCCGGTGCGATCCGTGTGACGGGCGAAATCGGATGCGGTGTGGAGATCAGTCGAAATTCCGATTTCATCACAGATGGTGGTGATGGCGTTCTGCGTGATAGCTCCCAGCTTGTCTTCGGAATTTTCCAATACCTTTTGCCAGAGATCGCTGGCCGCAGCGCCATGGGGGGCACGGGCATAGGCCTGCTGGATCGTGCGGCCATGTTTTTTTCGCCAGGGCTGATGGTCATTGACCTGAACGGTATTCAGCGCCTGGTCGAGTTCGCCGGAATGGCGGACGGGAATGGACAGCATGAGTTCCTTGCCATCGGAGCCGCGTATCTTGTTGCGGGTCTGCCAGCTTTGACGGGCCAGCTGAACATCATCGAGGAAGATGAAAGTATCCACCTGGTCGATCAGGTCGAAATATCCCATCCAGGGCATATAGGTCGGCTGCATCACCGCCAGGGTGGTCATCGTGCGCGGCCGGCCATTAACAGGCATCGGCCCATGCCAGTATTTGCCAGAGCGCGATAAAGTTGACGGCGCGTTTCTGCAGGCAAGCTGGTTTCGAAGGCGACGCGCTTGTCGTGGGCGGGTTTGCCCAAGGATGGATCTGCGATGAAGTCATCCCCCATCAAGGCGATCATTTCCATCGGGAAGTCGGATTGTTTGTAGATCGGCTCGAACCCGGAAGCTTCAAGCAGGCGTTCGACACTGTCGAAGGTGAAATAGTGCTGGTGATCACCCGTGACCCAGAAATCGCCGTGTCCCTTGTCGTCTGAGAGAACGGTCTGAAGCGGGTTGAAATCATTGCCGGAGCGGATCAGCACGATGCCGCCAGGCGCGAGCAAGTTGCGCGCGTACTGCAGCATGGCTTGCGGATCGGCGGCGTGAGAGAGCACGTGCATGAAAAGGATGGCATCGAGCGGTTCGTCGACACTGAGCGTTTCGAAGGCTCCCTCACTGACCGTATGGCCCTTGGCACGAGCGACAGACGCCGCGGCGGGGGCCAGCTCGGCACCACCGGCATCAAAGCCGAGATCCTTCAATTCCGTCAGCAAGTCGCCTGTGCCGCAACCTGCGTCAAGAATACGCTTTCCCGGGGCAAATTCCGATAGCGTCCAGGCTATGTCTGCGTAGAGGGTTTTCGACATCCAGTCGCGCTGGGCGTCGGCGGCCTCGCCGCCGTCCATTGAGCGTTTGATGTCGACGCCTTTGTCGCCGCTATCGACGTCGGCGTAATAGGTGTCGCGGAAATAGTCGTGCACTTGCTCGGCGGTGGAGGAGGCGGCGAGGCGGCGTGATCCGTAGCGCGGATCGAGTTCAGTGTCCGGCCGGGCCGCCATTTGTCATGCCTCGTCCAGCTGGGCGGTCACGGCGCGAACGGTGCCCGACTTGCCGAAGGTGAAGGGTGCAGACATGTGCACGGCAGGTGTTTCGGCGAGCCAGTCCATCAGCGGCTGGACGACGGCTTCGGCGCCCTGTTTGGGAAAGCGATAGGTGGCGGGAGCCTTCATGGTCAGCACGTCGTCGGGGGCATCGCCAAAGGCCATTCCTGCCGCAACGGCTTCGCGCCATATATCGCCGGCAAAGGCGTCAGGGTCCTGAAAGATGTCGGATTCAACTTCGCAGGTCACTTCACAACAGATGAATTTGCGACCCTCCGGAGCCAGACCCGGGCCGTAATTGGGCGGGATGGAGATGCGGAAGCAGTGATTGTCTGCGGAGGTGTCGATCATGAAGTGACGCTCGCCGGCGCGATCGCTCGGGACGTCGAAATAATAGAACACCATTGGCAGCTTGTGATAAATCGCATCGGTATCGATATCGATACCTGCGGCCTTGGCTAGGCTGTCGGGGCCACTTGTCCAGAGCAGATTGTCAGTGCGGATTTCTTCGCCATCGGCGAAGGTCGCAATGACGGCCGTGCCACCGCGTCGGATCGAGGTGACGGACTTTCCGGTTTCCAGATGGGCATCTGCGGATTTGAGGCCTTCGACGCAATTGGCGGTGAAGCCGGACAAGCCGTTATGGGACGGATAAAACATCCGTGTTGGCATGACGTGCTTGGCGTCCTGGTAGAAATCCAGTCCAGTGCCGGTGGACGGTTTGAGAATGCGGTCATCGAGAGCAGGGACCTGTTTGAGCAGGTCTGCGGAGTCCGGATCGGTCAGCAAGATGCGGCGGACGGGCAGCTGGACAGCCGCCTTCGCGCTGAGATGTTCGGGATCAAGTGTGGTGATTTTCTTGACGATCGGGCTGAGCATATCCGTGCCCTTTTGCCCGAAACGCGCCAGAAGCAAATCTTTTAATGAGGAGGACGAGTCTGCCATTACGTCGGCGACGCGATCATCGGCTGCTGCGGCCAGCACATCAATCAGCATTTCGCCGGCAATCTCGGGACCGTAATGATTGAAGTCCGGATATTCGACGTCGATGGAAATTTCGCCCTTCGTGATGGCGGCGATTTTCGGAGAGACAGGTATGGCGGAACCGCCGGCCATTTCCAGGATCAAGGCCGTCGTCTCCGGGCTTTCATTGCCAAATAGATGACATCCGAAATCGAGCAAAAATTCTTTCCAGGGGCGGGAGTTGTTAATGCCGCCAAAGCCTTTTCCGGCCTCGACAATGTGAACGCCAGCGCCCTCATTTCGAAGCTTTTTGGCGGCCGCGAGAGCGGCGAGACCGCCTCCGACGATAAGCCAGTCTTTCGGGGCGGGCATGGTTTCGGCCTGGACAGCGTTCGACATCTTGCAAATCACTCCTGAGAAGATGATTGACGCTCACCTGATTTGGTTAAATTTCAGTTCGGGTCCGGACGGGCCGATGGGCAGGGGCCCAGCGGGCAGGGACAGGTCTGATTTTTGGTCAATGTGCTCCACCGGGACGGGTCGACATGTCTGAGCCGATCGACGACGCACGCCCGCTCATTCCAGCCCATGGGAAGGGAATCGAAAATGCCGACTTTTTCGCGGGCGCGGCGGGCATTGGCGAATGAGCGTTGCGTCCGAGGCCTGATCTTGCCGGCGGCGATATCGGGCCAGGTTTCGGCAAACAAATTCTCAACTTCGATGCGCAGGCGTTGATAGCTGCTGGCAAGGGTTTCGATGACCGGGTCGAAGCAGAGTTGCCGTTGAGCGAGCACCGGGCCTGTATCCATGCCCGCATCGATCTGGTGGATCGAAACGCCCTTGGGGCTACCTTCAAACCAGGACCAGAAATTTGGATCGGCGCCTCGGCCCCAGGGCAAAAGAGAGATGTGCAGGTTTATGACCCTTCCGGGCAGCGCATCGAGAACCGGCTGCCGCAGGAGTTGTCGATAGCCATAACTGACGATCCAATCCGGTTTGCGGGCCAGGATTTGTTGGCTGTCGAGCATGTCGGTGCTCAGGTCAACCTGATCGCCATTGGCCTCGATTGCAGAGGCGATTGCATCGCCATAGGGTGATAGCAGCAAGATTTTCATGCGCTGACACTGCCGCGACTCTCTTAATGAGTCTTGATGATTGTCAATTTATTGGTGTGCTGCGACAAGTTGTAGCAAAGTCATCGCCACTCGTTCTGCGCCACGGCCGTCGCAGAGGGCGGCCGCTTGTCGGGACGTTTGTCGTAATTGTTCGCCATCGATGGCGTGAAGGGTCGCGGCGATCTCCTGCTCGATATTGGGGCCGTTTTCTCTCGCGATCGCCGCGCCACACGCCTGCATTGCCAGGGCGGCCGGGCGCTGATTGTCGGCCAGAATGATGATGATGCTGGGCAGGCCCAACACGCATCGCTCCAGGGCGGTCCCGCCGCCGGCCCCGATCGCCAAATCGGCAGTCGCCATCTTCAATGCCATATCATCGACATCAATCAAAACCTCAAGCAGGGCATCGTTTTGAGCCATCGATTGGAGCGCAGCGCGGCTGGCAGCCGACGGGCCGATAATCACCGTTATGTTTGCTTCTGGGAGGGCGGATCTTGAGGCGCGCGCCATCTTGGCGCTAATGCCGTCAATATCGGTCAAACCCATAGCGATGAGCAGGTTATTAGGCCGGTTAGTTTTCTGACGGCGGGCAAGCGTGGTTTCGCGCTTGAGCGCAAAATCTGGCCGCAGGGGAATCATATCCGGGCCAAGCATTAGCGCGGTATGAGGCAAAACTCGTTTTCGATAATCTGACTCGTCCCGATCAAACCCCTGATCGACCAGGAGGTCGCAATCATGGTGCCTGTCTGGAAGGTCCTCAATGACCGCGATAACGGGCGCGATTCTCCGAAGCGCTCGCTCGTCGGCAATTTTCGAGGTGTACAAGTCGACAAAGATTGCATCAGGACCCGTGTCCCAGTCCGGCATTTCGGGGATGTCCGCCGTGCCGGCAGCATCCAAAACGGGAAACCCGGATCGCGCCAGTGCAGGAACGAGATCGGCGCTGCCGGGTGCGCAGGCAAAGGCGATGTTTGCGCCGTGCGCTGACAGGGCGTTGGCCAATGATAGGCAGCGCATGATGTGCCCACCACCCAGTTCAGGCAGGGCATCCGCGCGAAACAGGATGCGGGGTGGCCGAGAGGTCATAAGTGTGGACTCACCTGACCGATCCCGTTCATGCAGCCTTGGCGTCGCCCATCATAACCTTGAGTGTCTCGGCGCATAATTGTTCCGGATTGGTGTCAGACACATAGGCCCAGCCGTCGGGAACCTGTTTGGCGCCGTCGGCAAGATACCGCGCCATCAGCTCGCCGGAATATCCCGGCAGGATGGCAAATCGGTCCTCCAGCTCGACAGTGGAGCGGGCATCATCGACCGGCACCATGATTTCATGCAGTTTTTCGCCCGGGCGGATGCCGATGATTTTATGGGGTAGGTCCGGGGCCATGGAGTGGGCCAGGTCTGCTGTGCTCATGGATGGAATTTTGGGTACGAAAATTTCCGCGCCACGCGCCAATGCCATACTGGACAGCACGAAATTGACGCCCTGATCCAGTGTGATCCAGAAGCGCGTCATGCGCGCATCGGTAATCGGAAGATGGTCGGCACCTTCATCAATGAGCTTTCGGAAGAAGGGAATAACCGAACCGCGTGATCCGACAACATTGCCGTAACGCACCACAGAGAAGATCGGCCCCTTTTCGCCGCCCATATGCTGGGCCGCGGTGAAGATCTTGTCGGCTGCAAGTTTTGATGCGCCGTAGAGATTGATTGGGTTGGCAGCCTTGTCGGTCGACAGAGCGCAAACGTTTTTGACGCCGCGTTTAATGGCGGCACGGACGACATTTTCCGCGCCCATCACATTGGTTTTGATGCACTCAAACGGGTTGTATTCGGCAATCGGAACATGCTTAAGCGCCGCTGCGTGGATAACAACATCAACGCCGCGCATAGCCTGATCCAGCCGGGCTTCATCACGAACATCGCCGATGAAATAGCGCAAGAATGGGTATTTCGACGGCGGAAATAGCTGCGCCATCTCGTATTGCTTAAGCTCATCGCGCGAAAAAATTATGAGCTTGCGGGGTTTGAAATCCCGGCAAATGGTCTCGGTAAACTTTTTCCCAAACGAGCCGGTGCCGCCTGTGATGAGCACGACCTTGCCGTTCAGATCAATGCGCGGCTCCTTGAAGTCGCGGTTATTGAATATGTTTTCGATATCCATATTTGGGTCTGTGGCAGAGGAATTCGTGTCAGACATATCTCATCTCGTGATTCGGTTTTGTGTACCGACGCTGCGCCTGCTTGGTTAACGGGGTGTTAGGGCCCGGTGTGGCAAATTAACAATCTCACAATAATCAGGTCCAGCTCCCCAAGGATCGCACCATGACCCTCGCTGTAATTGTTCAGGCCAGACACGGCTCTACCCGACTTCCAGGCAAGATTTTGAATCCACTCGGACGCAAGACTGCCTTGATTCGAGTGCTTGAACGCTGCGAGCGAATTCCAGGTGTGGACAAGGTGATCTGCGCGATTCCCGATACTAAGGCTGATGATGCGGTGGCCGACAATGCTATCAAGGCCGGTTTTGATGTGAGCCGTGGGTCCGAGCAAGATGTGCTGTCGCGCTACGCCAAGGCGGCGCGCGATTTCGACATCAGCCATGTGATGCGCGTGACGAGTGATTGCCCGTTTCTGGACCCGGAAATCTGCGGGCAAGTGATTGATCTGCTGCGGGAGTCGAAAGCCGATTACGCGACCAATACCATGCCGGCTCTTTTTCCGCATGGGCTTGATTGTGAAGTGTTTCCTGCTGTTCTTCTCCATGAAGCGGATCGCCTATCTTCAAGCGCGTTGGAGCGAGAGCATGTCACGCCGTGGCTACGCCAGCATCCCCATCTGCAGCGCGCGAATTTACGGGGGGCAGGCCAGGGGCTTGAGCGTTTGCGCTGGACTCTGGATTACGCGGAAGATTTGGCATTTTGCGAAGCGGTTTTTGGCGCGATGGGCGAGGCCGCAGCCACTGTTTCTGCCGGTGAATTGGCGGCGCTTTGTCTTCGCCGCCCGGATCTTGTGTCGATCAATGCCTGCCGACTTGATGAGACCCGTTTGACGGATGCGGAAGCCGCAGAAATCGCCACCGCACCTGTGTCGCTTTTGAGCGCGGCCTGAAATCTCATTTTAACTGTAAATCGCAACGCTTTGTTCGGATTCATTGGGCACAATGGAATGCTGAGATCATAGGAGTGTGAGTTGTGCCGATTGTGAGTATGGATATGGGCGTTCTGGCGAGCTGGTATCAAGCTCGCAACGACCTGTCTTATGCTTCGCAAGCGGCGCTTGCAGGGAGTCGCGATTCTCAACTGGCATCCAAGAATGCCGTGATCGCGCCCTGGGATGTCCGCGGTGAAGTTTCCAAGCTCGAAGATATGCGGCGAAGCGTGTTGGCGACCGGGGTTTTCTTCAGCGACAAGACGAGCGAGTTTTCACGCATTGATGCCCCGCAGGAACACAAAGACCTGTTTGATATGTATCAGGGTCTCAAGCGCATGCTGTCGGTCGCAGAAGAGGCGAAGGACAAAACCACCTCAGACAGTCAGCGACGGTTTTTGAATTCGCGTCTGCAGGGTGGCGTGTCGCAGTTGTCCACATTTTACGACACGCTGGATATGACGGAAGCGCTTCTGCTTAAGGGCGACAAGCTGTCCAAGGCAGAGAGTGATGTCACGATTTCTCGCGGTAAATCTGAATATGTAACCGGCACGGTGCATACCGGCGATTTCGATGCAGAAGTTGCCAGTCTGACCGGAGACGTGCAGTTCAACATCGCCGTCAAGAAAAACGGTGTGACCACTAATATCGCCATAAATCTGGCGGATATGGGTGCGACCGTACGAAATCTGGATAATATTTCTGCGCACATCAATACCGAGCTGGACGCGGCCGGCATGCTAACAACGTTTTCGCGCGGCAAGGTTGGCGAAAAAGATGAAACTGGGGTGATTCCTGGTGCCGATTACGGCTTCAAAGTATCTGGAATCAGCACTGAAGAAGTTTCGTTTAGTGCCTCTGGAGGCAGTGCCGCCATTTACCTGGCGGGAACATCGGGACTTGGTGACAAAGCCGGCGGTCAAATCGTTAAATTGACGGATGTCGACAGTGCCAGCCCGACCACAGCTTATGCCGTTCGCTATGATGCCGATCCCGACACCGAGACCGTTGAGGTCAATGAGTTACTCAAGGACGAAGAGGGTGCTGAGGCCAGAACCGTCGACAGCCCCAATCCGCTGGAGATCAAATCCAGCGTGACTGCCGCCGATGGAAGTTTGCTGGTTGTTGGCCTGACCACGGCCAGCACGGACGGTATCTCCATCAAGGGCGAGCAGGACATGGTGCTGGCCAAGTATGATTCGACCGGCAAGCAATTGTGGAGCCGGGTCCTGGGCTCGTCCGGTGATGCGGAAGGGACGAGTATCGCGCTCGACGATAGCGGCGATATCGTGGTGGCCGGCAAGGTTGAGGGTGTGCTTGGCACGACCTCAGACATTGGAGGCACAGACAGTTTTGTGGCCAAATATGACGCCAATGGTGTCGAGCAATGGCTGCAGCGGTATGGCGGCACAGGGGATGACAAGACAACGTCGGTGGCTGTCGCGACTGACGGCACGGTCTATGTCGCCGGCGACGCCAAGACCGCGCTCGGTGGAGAAGCTCATCTCGGCGGAGCGACTGACGGTTATCTCCGTGCGATCGATAGCGATGGCAAGACGCTTTACACCCGCCGGGTTGGCAGTACGGGTGATGAAACGATCTCATCCATTTCGGTCGCCAGTGATGGCGCGCTCATTGTCGCCAGCCAGGAAGATGGCAATGCGGTGATCCGCAAATTTGCCTCGGGTGATGGAAGTTCGGCTGCGATCTGGGAACAGAATCTTGGGAATTTAGAAGCCGGCCGCATCGGCGATATCGCAGTTGATGGCACAGACATATATATTGCAGGATCCGCGGGTAGCACCTTTGCACCCAGCGCAGCCATCGTGGCCAATTCCGGCGGAGAGCGGGACGCGTTTCTGGTTAAATTGACCGATGGCGCGTCGGCGACAGTCGACTACACAACATTCCTGGGATCCGACAAGGATGAGACCGCCAACTCGATTACGGTTTCGGGCGGCAAAGTATATCTGGGTGGCAAGACCACAGGCGATTTGCCGGGCCAAACAGCGGTGGGTGAGCGCGATGCATTCGCCGCGGCCTTTACCGCCAGTTCTGGTGCGCTGGACTGGGTAACGCAGATTGGTGGCCGTGAGGGCGTCAATGAGACAACCGGGATTTCAGTGGTTGCGGGCGGTGATTCTATCCTCGACTCGCTTGGCCTGCCTGCGGGCAAGCTGGCCTATGCGGATAGCCGTGTTGTGACCGATCGGAGTTCCGCGCGGACCGGGGATCATTTCTACATTTCGGTTGATGGTGGTCGCCGCAAGAAAATCACCATTGATGGTGATGATACGATGCGGGCGCTGACCTTCAAGATTAATGCGGCCCTGGTGTTGGACGGCAATGCCGATGTTCGACGTGCATCTGCAGGCGATATGCTGCGGATTACGCCAAAAGAGGGTACGCGGATTGAACTCTTTGCCGGATCCGAGGGGCAGGATTTACTGAAATCGCTCGGCGTGACCGCGGGCTCCATCATCAATACGCCCTCCTTGCTGGATGATAGTGCGTCGTCTGATGCGCCGAAAATCTTTGCGATGGGTCTGCCGACCAGTTTTGATCTGACGGACTATAAAAGTGCGGAGAAGGCCTATGAAGCCATCGAAGCGGCCATGGCTGTCGTGCAACGAACGTTTCGCGAAATCACAACGTCGGATGCGTTGAAGGAATTGACCAGTGGCAAGCCCGGCAAGACTGGCGGCACTGTACCGGCGTATCTCACCGCACAAATCGCCAATTATTCTGCCGGCCTTGAGCGGCTGGGCGGAGGCGGCGGAGCCTTCTTCTAGCGCCTGAAGAATGACACACAAAAAAGCGCACTCCTGTCAGGGGCGCGCTTTTTTGTTGTTCGGACGGGCGTGTTCGGTGTCAGGCGGTCTGATTTATCGCAAGGGCAAAGCCGGTATTACCCGCGGGTTGTCCAGCCCCCGGCCCATATCCGCCGCCCGCGGTTCTTTGGCGAACCGCCTCATCAGCGATGGCTTTGACAACGCCTTCAGTGACTTGTTTGGCGGCGCCGACAGCATGTCCATTCTCGGTCAGGGCAGAATGGAATAATTCCGTCGCCTTGCGCAGGGAGAGCTTGATCGTCTGGGAGGCGCCTGAAAAACGGGATGGCTCCCGCCCGGCGCGGCTCACTTCACTTCTGTAAAGCGCGGCGAGTTCCGACTTCTCCGCCTGCAGGCTGAGAGCGTCTTGCGGCCGGTGAGCCTGAAACATCCGGGTTTCACGAACGATAAGGTCTGTCAGGCGTGTCGTGAGGTTAAGGAGAGCCTGGGTGCGTTCGGCACCATTGGCTGCCGCGAGTTCATTCATGTTGCGTCTCCTTCCGGGGCTTGATCCAATTGATCTGTAAATGTGGAGGCGGCTTGATTGGCGGCTTCCTGATAACGCAAAATTTCCGTGGTCAATCGATCGGCAAGGCCCAGTCCTCCGGACTGTGCCATGACATTCGCATACTCTTCGTGCAGCAGGCCGCTAAAGGCGCGTTCGCCAGCACCACCACCGAACTCACTGTCCTGCTCAGTCTGGGCGAACATTTGCTCGAGCATCTGTGCGAGGAAGAAGGATTCAAATTCCTCCGCGGCCGCGCGTGCGGCTTCCTCAGTGCGAGCGGTTGGGGTGGGAACAGGTGCGTTGCTACGTGCAGTTTCGACGGCGGAATTGAGCTGAAGTTCGAGCATGCCTTCCATCACAGCACCACGATATCGGCTTGCAAGGCGCCCGAGGCCTTGATGGCTTGCAATATGGTGATCATGTCGCGCGGGCTGACGCCCATGGCGTTGAGACCATCGACAAGTTCTCGCAGTGAGACGCCGCCATCGAGAACGCCCATTTGCATCTGATCTTCTTCAACCGAAACGTCAGTGCGAGGGAGGACGACGGTCTCGCCATCTGAGAAGGGAGCAGGCTGACTGGCGATCGGGCTCTCACTGACACTGATCGTCAAATTGCCCTGGGCAATGGCGACAGTAGAGACGCGGACATCTTCGCCCATCACGATCGTGCCGGTGGCTTCGTCGATGATGACCCGGGCCGGCAGATCCGGCTGGACACGCAATTGCTCGATTTCCGCGAGTAATACGACCATGTCGCCCTCAAAGTCACTTGGGCGGGTCAATGTGATCGTCGCAGAATCGGTTGCGTGGGCCGCGGGGCTTCCAAGATAGGCATTGATCGCCTCAACCATCCGGAGGGCGGTCGTAATATCGGGGTTGCGCAGTGAAAGGCGCAGGGATTCCTGTGAGGAGAGAGAGAAACCCGTCTCACGCTCAACAATGCCTCCGTTTGCGATCCGACCATTTGTTGGAACGCCGCGTGTAATCGTGGCACCATCGCCCTCGGCGGCAAATCCGCCAACGGCGATCCCGCCACTGGCAACCGCATAAACATCGCCATTGGCCGCCCGCAGCGGCGACATGACAAGGGTCCCGCCCTGCAGGCTGCTGGCATCACCCAGCGCAGAAACGGTGACATCGAGGCGCGTTCCCGGCGTGGCAAAAGCAGGCAGATCGGCGGTGATCAAGACAGCCGCAACATTGCGGGTTGTCATCGTTGTTCCGGAGGTCGAGATATTGAACTCTTCGAGCATTGCTTCCAGAGCCTGCTGCATAAACGGCGAATTTCGTGTGGAATCACCGGTTCCATTGAGGCCAACGACCAGACCCATGCCGGTTAACTGGTTATCCCGGATGCCCTCGACATTGACGATGTCCTTAATGCGCGAAGAAGCCTGAACCGGCGTGGCCAGGCTGAGGGCGGCAAGGAGGGCAATAAAGAAGCGCATGGATGGTCTCCAGAGAGGTTATGCCTGCTTCCTTGCCAATCATGTGCCAGAGATACCGTCTCTGCTCCGCATTTTAATCGTTGCAAAACAATGATTTGAGGGATTGAACTTGCCGCCGTAAGGCCGGTAAATAGCGCCGAGGGCTTGTCTTGCTCGGCAGGTATTGCCGTGGCTATTGCTAAGGTTAAGACTCTGTTAATCGGTCGGGTTCAACTCTTAGAGCACTCCAAAAGGAACGATTCTTGTCATGAAAGTCACCGGCCCAGGCGCTTCTAGCACCGTCTCAACCGCAAAACGTAAGTCCTCCGCCAGTCGCGCGGGTGGATCGTTCACGCTTGAGAGCGCGGAAACAGCCTCTGCCGCCACATCGACAGCGAGCGCGTCAGCCGTGCAATCTGTTGACGCGATTTTGGCGCTTCAATCTGTTGGTGATTTTACCGAAGCCAAGAAACGCGCCACGTCGCGTGCTCACAATTTGCTGGATGTTCTGGACGAATTAAAGCTGGCCTTGTTGGAAGGTGGTTTGCCTCGCAACAAGCTGGTTGCATTGATGAATTTACTTCAAGACAGGCGTGATGACACCAATGATGCCTCATTGGAAGCTGTGCTCGATGAAGTTGAAATTCGGGCCGCCGTCGAGCTCGCCAAATTCGGTTGATCGGTAAATCGCAGAGATAATTGCGACAATTCACCATAATCGAGACACTGTTTTTTCAACATTTTTTGCTATTTGCCCCGCATGTTGGTTGTTGAGCAGCGCCCTGCGTTGACTTGACCGGTTACCTGAATATGCTCCGCAGCGCTTTCTGGGGGAGCATGGGTGTACCGTAAGTAGTTGAATGGAAAGCTATGAGCGACTCTAACAAGATAGAATTGCCGGCGGATTACAAACCGTCGAAAGACGAACCGTTTATGGACGAGCGTCAGCGCGAGTATTTCCGGCAGAAACTTTCCAATTGGAAAGAAGAGCTGATCCGCGAAAGCAAGTCCACGATTTCAAATTTGCAATTGGACCATGGCACGTCGCCAGATCTTGCCGATCGTGCGTCAACTGAGACTGATCGGTCCTTGGAATTGCGTGCCCGCGACCGTCAGCGCAAATTGATCTCTAAGATTGATGGGGCGCTTCGCCGGATCGAGGACGATTCATATGGGTATTGCGAAGAGACAGGCGAACCCATTGGTCTCGCGCGTCTCGATGCGCGTCCGGTTGCGACCCTCAGCCTGGAGGCGCAGGAGCGCCATGAGCGCAAGGAACGCGTCCACCGGGATAGCTAGTCTCGCACGCTGCCTTTACAAATTGAGATGAAAAAATGGGCCGCCATGTCGAAACATGACGGCCCAGTATACCCGATGGTGGCGGGAGACTGTGTGAGGCGCCAGGCGCTGGAGTGCCTGGGCTTGCCTCAGAACGGCATCAGCAAATCATAGAGCTCCTGACCGTAGCGCGGGCGCTGCATGTCGGAAATATGTCCCCGACCGCCGTAGGAAATACGCGCTTCCGCGATCTTCGTGTGCTCAATTGTATTTCCAGAGGAAATATCTTCGGGCCGGATGATGCCACTTATCAAAAGCTCACGAACTTCGTTATTGACCCGAACTTCCTGGCTGCCATTGAGCACTAATAAGCCGTTTGGCAGAACCTGGGTGACAATCGCGGCAACGGTGAGCGAGACACTCTCCGTACGGTTGACGGCTCCAGACCCGTCTGTGCTTGATGTTGAGCTTAGATCTGCAAGGCTTGCAGGGTTGATACTGTCATTGAAAAAACCCGTGAGATCGGCACCAAAAAATTGCTCCATACCGGCTTCTTCAGCAGATGTTCGGCTGCGACTTGTGGAGTTTTGAAGCTGGGCACTGTCAGAAATATTGATGTTGACGGTGAGAAGATCGCCAACCCGAGAGGCCCGCGGATCACCAAAGAAACTGGATGTATTTGAAGACCAGAGAGAGTTGGTCGCCTGACGAATTTCTGGCGCGCGCATGGGCATTGGAATTTGTGACGGACCTGTGCCGGCGAGCGCAGCGGGGTTTGCGATTGGTGACATTGGCGGTGTCTGACCGACCTGGGCGATGCGGCCGGCCGCCGAACAAGCCTGAACGGCGAGAGACAGGGCGATGATAGCGGTAAGTTTGCGGATCATGGTGAGTTCTCTCTCTTAAAAGCTTGCGTTTGAACGCTGTCCGACGCGCGCGCGACCGGGCCCATCAACAACGGCTTCAATGGTGCGGTTGGACTGCAAATTGACGAAGCGTGCGACGTCACCCTGTGAGGCATTTTCGGTGGCTCGCGCGCTGACACTGAGCTGGATGCCCGGGGATTCGAAAATCAAAGTGACCAATTCGCCGCGGGTGACCATAAGTGGACGGGTTAGGTCAAAACTGCGCAAGGGTTCTGAAGCCCGCAAAGCCCGGCGCGCTTCAAAACCAATAATGCTGCTTGGATCCAAGACTGCGTCCGGGCGAACCCGATCGCTACGATGCGTTGTCCAGGCGATCATATCTGCAGTGATTTCCTGGCCCATGGCGACAGGGGCAGCGAGCACCGGAATTTCCATCGTCGCATAGGCGCGGCCGGTGACACGAACCGTTTGCGCGCCATCATAGGGGCGGATTTCGGCTGCCAGCATGCCGGAGCGGGGTTCGAAATTGACGGAAACAATCTGCGGCCCGCCCGCGCTGCTGACAGGGGCATGCAGAGACAGGGCCTGATTGGCCAGCTGAACCTGATGTGGTCGCCCTTCAATGGCAAACAATTCACCCTCAAGCATGTCCCGAAGTACGCTGGCTGTTACAGCGCGACTGGCACGACTGACGGTGATCCGGCGAAGCCCATTGGCATTTGACCAGGTCAAATCGTGTTCCGCGGCGAGATGGCGGACATAATTGACATCAATGGCCGAGCGTTGACCCGGAGCCGGTGCTCTGGCGACGACGACTTGAGCCGTCTCTCCCCCCACATCGAAGAGGTCACCCAGTGTTAGCTGGGCGCCCTCGACGCTGAGGTTTTCGCGCAAGAAGACATTTTCGTCGGCGTGAGCGGTTGGCGTGCTGACGAGAAGGGCTAATGCGAAGCAAGTTGAGCGTATCATTGGCTATCTCCCGTTAGCGAAGGTTGGAACTGGCCGCCAGCATTTCGTCGGAGGCGGTAATGACGCGGGCGTTCATCTCATAGGCACGCTGGGCGGCGATCAGGGCGGTAATTTCGGTGACTGCGTTGACGTTGGAAGTCTCGACAAAGCCCTGCCTGATATCGCCGAAGCCGGGGGAGCCACCTGTGCCGGTTGTGGCAGCTCCCGAGGCAGCGGTTTCCAGGTACATATTGCCGCCAACGGCTTCCAGGCCCGCCTCGTTGAAGAAGGTTGCGAGTTCCAATTGGCCGACAATGGTGGCGGCGGTGCTTCCATCGACGGTGGCTGAAACCTGACCCTGCTCCGAAATCGTTATGTCTCGAGCGTTCTGCGGGACGGTGATGCCCGGTGAGACTGTGTAGCCGTCGGCCGTTACAATTTGGCCGGTTCCGCTGACGGCAAAAGCGCCGGCACGCGTGTAGCCAGTATCGCCACTTGGTAGCTGAACCTGGAAAAATCCGTTGCCGGCGATCGCCAGATCATAGGGATTGTCGGTCGCGGCGAGGCCACCTTGCTCAGTAATTCGGTAAATTGACCCGGTATCGACGCCAAGGCCAACCTGTGCACCGGTTGGAACAATGGTGCCTGTGTCGGAAGAATTGACGCCCATTTGTTGGACGTTTTGATACAGCAAGTCTTGAAACTCGGCGCGCTGACGCTTGAAGCCGGTGGTGTTCATGTTGGCCAGATTGTTCGAGATCACCTCGACATTAAGTTGCTGGGCCTGCATGCCGGAGGCAGCTGTTGTTAGTGAACGCATGGCTGTTCTCCTACCTTATGATACTCGACCAAGACGCTCGATGGAGCGCTTGTTGAGGTCTTCGACTTGATTGATGAATTTGGCGACTGACTGGTAACTGCGCATGACCGACATCATGTGGGTCATTTCGCGGATCGACTGAACATTGGAGGCTTCGACATAGCCTTGCTGAATCGCCGGATTGAGCATGGCTTGCGGCTCAATGGCATCGGGCGCTGAAGTGTCGAGCACGTACTGGCCATCTCCGCTTTTGGAGAGCTGACTCATATTCGCAATCTCAAATACGCCGATGCGAGCGATCTCTTCGCCGTTTTGCATCACCGACCCACCGTCCTGGATCGTTATGTCGGCAGACGGATCAAGAATGATCGGTTGGCGGCCTCCCGCGCTTAGGACAGCTGAGCCGTTTCCGGTTACCAGCTGACCCAGGCTATCGAGCCGGAATCGACCATCGCGCGTATATTGTTCTTGCCCGTTCATCTGTGTCGCGAAGAATCCATCGCCATCGATTGCTAGGTCCAGGGGGCGACCAGAATATTCCAGCTGTCCCTGGCTGAAATCTCGCCCCATTCCCCACATATTGACGAATTGGAGTTCGCTGGGTCCGTCAACCTGCTGGGCCACAGGTGCAGGCGCGCTCTCAAGCAGGACCGATTCGACTTTGAAGCCCGCCGTATTGGCGTTTGCGATGTTGTTTGCCACCACATCCATCGATCTTCGAAGGCTGATTTGGCGAGACAGGCCGATCATTATTGTGTTGTCCATGGGCTAATTCCATTCTGGATGCCGTTTGACGCCATCTTTATGGCGCGTTCGTGAAAACCCGTTGCACTGTCCGTGCCAAGGTTAATGTGCATATTTTTCAGTTGGTTAGCTGTTTTTCAAAGCGTCGAAAGAGGCTTTTGACGGCAATCCGCGCCGGTTGACTCGGCAGGAATTGCCGCTCGTGAAGCAATTGCTACGGATCGTTAACCGCAAACAGCGTTAATCAGGGAAAGCGATTCCCTATCTGGAGTATGTCATGGCCGATGATCTCGACGACATCGAGGACGACGAAGACGAAGACGGCGAAGAAAAGCCGAAAAAAAGTATCGTTAAACTGGCGATGCTGATCGGCATTCCTGTTGTGGTGCTAATTTTGGGTGCGGCAGCCTTTTTCATGTTCTTCTCCGGCGGCGATGACGAAGAAGTGGCTCTGGTGTGCGATGAGCACGGCGAGCATTGCGAGGCAGTTGCTGGCAATACGCAAGCAGAGGCACCGCCCGAGCATGTGTATTATTACTCTCTCCAGCCAGAGGGCGTGGATAGTAGTATTATTGTCAATATTCGCTCCGCTGACGGCCGTCCGCTGAACCTCAAGCTGAGCCTGGCCTTCGAATCAACCGATCCTCAGCTCGGACCGATTCTTCAAGAGCACCTCCAGCCCGTGATGGATCAATTCATACCATTTCTCAGTGAGTTGAGAGAAGACGATTTATATGGCTCAGCTGGGCCACACAGGGTGCGGCTGGAATTGCTGCGCCGGGTCAATCTTGTGATTGAGCCGCACCGTGTTGATCAGGTGCGGATCACTGAATTGATTATTGCCGATTAGGACGCAGGACCATGTCTGACGAAGATCTTGACCAGGACGAACTTGCCGCCGAGTGGGAGGCAATGGCAGAGGACGGTGACGACCTCGACCTCGCGTCTGAATGGGAGGCCATGGTTGGCAGCGAGGACGATGAGGGGGAAGACCTTCCCACCGTCGGTAATGGCCCGGAACGGATCCTCAATCAGGACGAGATTGACAGCCTGCTCGGCTTCTCGCTGTCCGATGATGAAGGTGCGGACAAATCCGGATTGCGTGCCATCATCAATTCGGCGCTGGTCTCCTACGAACGTCTGCCCATGCTGGAAATCGTGTTTGATCGACTGGTTCGATTGATGACGACTTCCCTGCGCAATTTCACATCGGATAATGTCGAGGTAAGTCTAGACAATATTTCATCTATCCGGTTCGGGGATTATCTGAACTCTATTCCGTTGCCCGCGATTTTGGCGGTATTTCGTGCCAAGCAGCTGGACAATTATGGTCTGCTGACGGTCGATTCTAATCTAATTTATTCTATCGTGGACGTGTTGCTGGGCGGGCGTCGTGGTACGTCGGCCATGCGGATTGAGGGGCGCCCGTACACCACGATTGAGCGGATGCTCGTCAAGCGGATGATCGAGGTGATTCTTGATGATGCCAAACAGGCGTTTGCTCCGTTGACCGAAGTTGAATTCGATTTGGAGCGGGTCGAGACCAATCCACGGTTTGCGGCCATTGCACGGCCCGCTAACGCGGCGATTTTGGTGAGGTTACGCATTGATATGGAAGATCGCGGAGGGCGCGTTGAATTATTGCTGCCCTATGCGACGCTGGAACCCATTCGAAAGATGTTGTTGCAGCAATTTATGGGCGAGAAATTTGGTCGGGACAATATCTGGGAAGGCCATTTGGCCACGGAATTATGGTCCACCAAAATGGAAATCATGGCTGTGCTGGACGAGCAAAAAAAGCCCCTCGGGGAGGTCATGGACCTCAAGGTCGGGGATACGTTTTTTCTTGATGCAACACCCACAAGCCCGGTTGAGATTCGATGCGGGACCGTGCCTTTGACACAGGGCCGCATGGGCAGAATTGGGCACAATGTTGCCCTGCGATTGAACGGACCACTTTCACCGGGCGCAAAGAACGCCATGACGAGGTTAACATGACGCTTGCCGGATTGATTTTTGAGGGACTGGTTGCGGTCCTTTTGGTATTTGCCGTGGTGATGTGCTGGCGCGTTGATCGACGATTGCGCGCCTTGAAAGACGGGCAGGACGGTGTCCGCGATTCCGTCATTGCATTGAATGAGGCAACCGATCGTGCGCGGGCGAGTCTTGTCGCATTGGAGCGGGCGACGACAGAATCCGGGGATATTCTTGAGCGCCGCATTCAAGAGGCGCGCCGACTTTCTGATGAATTACATTTGATGACAGGCAAGGCGGATCGTACCGCAAATACGCTTGCGCAACGACCGGCACGCCGTCGTGCATCGGAAGTGTTTCCGGACGGGGTAGGTTCCGGAATTCATAATAACCTCAAGGATGTAAGGTAAGTCTAATGACTGAACCCATTCGTCTTCTAACGGTATTGGTCGTCCTTATGGGCGGCCTTTTGGGCTTGAAGACCCTGTCATTGGTCAACGGCACATCCGACTGGTTTGCGGCTCAGGCGGCGACCAATGTGGTGCAGGATGACGATGAAG
>JAQXCQ010000041.1 GCA_029251785.1 Maricaulis sp.
GCTGCGCGCGGTCCTTCTCCCCAAGAGGGAAGAAGGGGTTCGCGATTGACTTATACAAATACACCAATAACGTGTATTTGTGGCATCATCAAAGACAGCGCGAGCACGGTCCTTGCGGCGGGCGTCAACGCCGGCTGAGGCACGGCTGTGGTCGCGATTGCGGAACCGGTCATTGATGGGGGTGAAGTTTCATCGGCAAGTCCCGGTCGGGCGGTATTTTGTTGATTTTCTCAGTCGGGAAGCGCGATTGATCATTGAGGCGGATGGCGGCCAGCACGGTGAGCAGCTCGACTATGATGCTCAGCGCACCGAATTTCTTGAAAGTCGCGGCTTCAAGGTTTTGCGGTTCTGGAATCACGAAATATTCGACGACACAGACGCGATCATGGATGTCATCGCCGAAGCGGTGCACTGGTCCGTGCATCCGGAAAACCCAAAAAATCGAACATAAACCCCCTCTTCCCTCTTGGGGAGAGGGTGGCGCGAATGCGCCGGGTGCGGGGCCGTGACACGCAATGAGAGCGGCCACATTGCGTGTCCCGGCCCCCTCATCCTGCGCTGCGCGCGGTCCTTCTCCCCAAGAGGGAAGAAGGGGTTTGTGCCGCCACTTCAAAAACCAATTTGACTCCCCGTGTTACGCATGTAACATGATGAGACGACTGTAGCGCGATCACCACAAGGATCCAGATCATGCCGGACCAGACTCCATCGCAGGCCGAACTGGTTGTGCTCAAGCATTTATGGGCTGGCGGCACGCAGAGTGCGCGTGAGGTTCACAATCGAGCCGGTGAGGAAATGGGCTGGTCCTATTCCACCACGCGGACATTGCTGACACGCATGTCGGAAAAGGGCCTGGTGTTACGCGAAGATACCCACGGGTTGAGCATCTATTCCGCCCAGGTGGAGAAGGTCGCGATGATGGGGCGGTTGATCCGCACATTCGCTGATACGGTTCTCGAAATGGATGGCCCGCTTCCTGCGACGGCCTTTGCAAATTCAAAGCTGTTCTCCGAGGAGGAGGCCGAGGCGCTGGGGCGTTTGCTGGAGGGCGGAGATTGCGTCGGGCCCAATGATCAAAAAGTGCGCGGGGAGCAGGTAAAATGAGCGGTTTGATTGATGCCATCTTGCTGGGGGCCGGTCTCAGCATCGTCTCCGCCGCGATTGCCTACGTGATTTGTCGTCTCATTGAACGACAGTCGGGCACCACCTCCACATCAATCTGGCACGCGGCGCGACTTGCATCAGTACTGCCCGTTCTGTTCTCACCAATCCTCTATCTCATTCCCGAAGCTGCGATGCCAGCCGCGGGGACTGATGCCGGGTTTGACCTTGGCACCACGGTGGTTGCAGCAGTCCCGGCCAGCACGCCGGTTTCGGGCTGGACGCTCTTTTTGCAATCCTTGCAGCTCGAATGGATGGCCGTCATCGCGTATGGTGCGGGATTGCTTTTAGTCGCGCTGGCGGCCCTGCGTCGACAGGCGTGGATGAGCCATTTCATGCGCGAAACCCGCTCTGCGACCGGCGAAGAGCGCTCGATCTTTGAACGTCTGGTACGCCGTCTTGATGTGCGCCCGCCGGAGTTTCGCGTGACGCCGCGCTCGACCTCACCGTTTTTGACCGGCTGGGTGCCCAGCATTGTTGCGCCGGAAACCTTGTTTGATGATCCGGCGGCAACCCGTTTTGCCCTGGCGCACGAACTCACACATTTGCGCCGTGGAGACGAGCGCGACCGGATCATTGGTTCGGCCTTGATCTCGGTGTTCTGGTTTAATTTGCCACTGCGCTGGATCGAAAAATCACTCAATGAAGCACGCGAAATTGCGTGCGATGCAGAAAGTCTCGAAGCGCTTGGGGGCGCTGAAAGAAAGCCGTATGCCGCGGCGTTGATTTCAATGATGCGAAGTTCGGCTCAGACCGTCTCCGCATTTGGCCCCGATGACAGGAGACATCGAGAAATGCGTATCAAGTCCATAATGGCCGGTCAGGACCGGCCGCGTGCCTCAAAGAAATTGCTGGCGATGACCGTCGCCGCTGCCTTCATTCCCGTCGCCTGCGCCCAGACCGCGCTGACAGAACGGGTCGTGCATGGTGGTGATGCGCATAGCGTGATTGAATTTCGCCCGGACGGAAACACTGTTGTTGAGTTTATCGCGTCGGGCGATATCCATACTGATCCGGATCTCGACCTTCACGAAAATCAAGTGGTGACGGACGCGAGAGTGGATTGTTCCACCGAGGGTGAAGAAATGACCTGCACCATAAATGGTGAGCAGGTGGAGGGAATGGCTTTTGTCACTGTTGAAGGCGAAGTCATTCGTCCGGACAGCACAGATGAAGACGGCAATGTCGCCCGGTTTGAATTCATCACAACTACTGCAAGCGACGACACTCGCCTTCGATCCGAAGATGGCAATGTTCTCGTGTTTGTGAGCGAGGATAGAACCTTCGATGTCATCAATCCGGATGATGTTGAAATGACCTCTGAAAATCACATTATTGGTGAGTGGGTATCAGATGATGATGCAGCCGCCCACGTGATTGTGCGAAGACGTGCAATTGCGGCAGATGGTGAATTTCACGTCCTCGTCGAGCCGGTCCCGCATGTGGCACCTGCCCCGCAAGTCGAGCCCGCACCACAAGTCGCACCTGAGCCCACTGGCGAACCAAAGAATAATGCTGCGACACAAGTGGCCCCCCGATTGTCGGTCATACCTGCAACCGGTCGCATCTCCAGCAGCTATGGACCGCGCCCGTCGCGACCGGTCGGATCCCCCGCATTTCACTACGGCACTGATATTGCCGCCCCGAATGGCACTGTGATCCAGGCACCCGGAGCGGGCACAATCACGCACGCAGAGGCGGGTCTGAATGGCGTCGCCGCTTGGGGAAACACCGTAGTCATTGATCACGGAAATGGCTGGGAGACCGTCTACGCCCACATGCAAGGCTTTGATGTTGAAGTGGGCGATATGGTGCGCGCTGGCCAGCAAATCGGCCGCGTGGGCTCAACGGGCCGCTCCACCGGACCGCACGTTCATGTCGAGTTGCGTCACAATGGTGAGCGTGTCGACCCGGCCAGCTACGTGCCTGGTCTCGACTAGAAGCGGATCAGCAAGATTGTTTCGACACAGGCCTGTTCGCCCCAAAGGATATGTCCCGTTGAAACAGAAAAGGCCGGAGCATCGCTCCGGCCTTTTTATGTTTTGTAATAAGCGCTAGAGGCGGCCAGGACTAAACCCAGGACACCGTCATAATTTCATAGGACTTCAGCCCGCCCGGTGCGTTGACCTCGACGACATCGCCGACTTCTTTATTGATCATGGCGCGAGCAATCGGGGAGGTCAGCGAGATTTTGCCCGCCTTCACATCCGATTCGTCTTCGCCGACGACCTGATAAGTCGCTTCAACTTCAGTGTCTTCATCAAGCACGGTTACGGTCGCACCGAATTTGACGGTGTCGCCGCCCAGCTTTGAAACATCGATGATCTGGGCCCGCGCGAGCTTGTCTTCCAGCTCAAGCAGACGGCCTTCAATCCAGCCCTGTTTTTCCTTTGCGGCATGATATTCCGCATTTTCCGACAGGTCGCCGTGTTCGCGTGCCTCCGCAATCGCCGCGATAACTTCGGGGCGTTCAACGGATTTAAGATGTTTCATTTCTTCGTCGAGGGCGTTGTGCCCTGCGGCGGTCATTGGAATCTGATTCATGACATTATTTTTCTTGAGGATTGCGCATAATGCAACCGTGCTATGCAACGGCTACTGAAAGTAGGATTGCAGAGCTTTAGGTTCAAGGGCCCCTTCGTCAATACGTCGGATCGAGTCAATGGCAGCGCGCGCCGCCGATGCCGTAGTGTAGCAAGGGATTTTCATTTCCAGCGCTGTGCGTCGGATGGAATAACTATCCAGATGTGATTGTCGGCCCTCGGTTGTGTTGAAAATCAGCTGCACATCGCCATTTTTTACAAAATCGACAATATGCGGGCGGCCCTCAAACACCTTATTGACCCGTGTCACCGGCACATGAGCGTCTTCGAATGTTTCTGCGGTACCGGCTGTGGCCAAAATTTCAAAGCCCAGCATCACCAAAACGCGTGCCGGTTCAATCATTGCGGCCTTGTCGCCTTCGCGCAGTGAGATGAAGACCTTGCCGGTGCGCGGCAGTTTTATACCCGCACCCAGCTCGGCCTTGGCGAACGCCCCCTCAAAGGAAATATCGGTACCCATGACCTCGCCGGTTGAACGCATTTCCGGGCCCAGGATTGGATCCACGCCCGGGAAGCGGGCAAACGGCATCACTGCTTCCTTGACCGAGACATGGCTTGGATTGGGGACGGCCAGATTGAAGTCAGACAGAGGCGTTCCGGCCATCACCTTTGCAGCAATTTTGGCCACCGGCTCGCCAATTGCCTTAGAAACGAAAGGAACCGTCCGCGATGCGCGCGGATTGACCTCGAGCACGTAAATCGTCTCGCCCTTGATCGCGAATTGCACATTCATCAGGCCGCGCACACCGATCGCGAGCGCCATGGCGCAGGTCTGGCGCTTCAGCTCGGCGATCATCGCTTCAGTCAGGGAGTAGGGTGGCAGGGCGCAGGCGGAATCGCCTGAATGCACACCGGCTTCCTCGATATGTTGCATAACGCCAGCGACCCAGACATCCTTGCCATCGCAGATCGCATCGACATCGACTTCATCGGCCTCGGTCAGATAACGGTCGAGCAGCAAGGGTGATTTGCCCGAAACATTCACCGCCTCACGCAGATAGCGTTCCAGACTGTCGGTCTCGCGAACAATCTCCATCGCCCGGCCACCCAGCACATAGGACGGGCGCAGCACGAGCGGGAAGCCGAGTTTCTCAGCAGCGGCCCGAGCTTCGTCTTCGGTATTCACGATGACATTCGGCGGTTGTGTCAGGCCCAGACTTTCGATCAGCGCCTTAAAGCGCTCGCGGTCCTCGGCCAGATCGATCGCGTCCGGGCTGGTGCCCAGGATCGGCACGCCCGCCGCTTCCAGCGCCGTTGCCAGCTTCAGTGGCGTTTGCCCGCCATATTGCACCAGCACGCCCAGCAACGCGCCATTGGATTGCTCCTTAGCGATCAATTCCATCACGTCTTCCATCGTCAACGGCTCGAAATACAGACGGTCGGCGGTGTCGTAATCGGTAGAGACGGTCTCCGGATTACAATTCACCATGATCGACTCAATGCCCATATCGCCAAAGGCGAAGGCGGCGTGACAGCAGCAATAGTCAAACTCGATGCCCTGACCAATACGGTTTGGCCCACCACCCAGAATAATGATCTTTTTCGCATTGGTCGGATCGCTCTCGCAATCCGTATGGCCGTTGAAGTCAGGCGTTTCGTAGCAGGAATACATATACGGCGTTGCCGCCTCAAATTCCGCCGCGCAGGTATCAACGCGCTTATAGACCGGGCGCACACCCAACGTGTGACGGGCGGCGCGCACAGCGGCCTCGTCCTGGCCGGTCAACTGTCCGAGGCGGATATCGGAAAAGCCCATTGCCTTGAGCTGGCGCATAGCGCCCGAATCTGAAGGCAAACCAAGCGTACGCACATCTTCTTCCGCTTCCACCAGTTCGGCGATCTGGCGCAGAAACCACGGCTCATACAGTGACGCGCGCTGCACTTCATCAACACTCAAACCTTCGCGGAAGGCCTGGGCGATGACCAGTAAACGATCCGGCGTGGCTAAAGTCAGAGCCGCACGAACGGCATCCTTACGGGCGGTTTCATTCGCCGCATCGGCAACACCCGGTATCTCCATCTCATCAAAACCGCACAGGTCTGTTTCCAGCGAGCGCAGGGCCTTTTGCATGCTCTCCTGGAACGTCCGACCAATCGCCATCGCCTCCCCGACAGACTTCATCGAGGTCGATAAAGTGGCTTCGGCACCGGGGTATTTCTCGAAGGCAAAGCGCGGGATTTTGGTGACGACATAATCAATCGTTGGTTCAAAGCTTGCCGGTGTCGCGCCCTGGGTGATGTCATTGTCGATTTCGTCGAGCGTGTAACCGACCGCCAGCTTGGCCGCGACCTTTGCGATCGGAAAGCCCGTCGCCTTGGACGCCAGGGCCGAGGAGCGCGACACGCGAGGATTCATCTCGATCACCACGAGGCGGCCATCCGCCGGGTTCACCGCAAATTGCACATTCGATCCGCCGGTCTCGACACCAATCTCGCGCAGCACGGCAATCGAAGCCGAGCGCATGATCTGGAATTCCTTGTCGGTCAGCGTCAGGGCAGGGGCGACGGTGATGCTGTCACCCGTGTGTACACCCATCGGGTCCACATTCTCGATCGAACAGATGATGATGCAATTATCCGCCGTGTCGCGGACCACTTCCATCTCAAACTCTTTCCAGCCGACAATGCTTTCCTCGACCAGAATTTCCGTCGTCGGAGACGCTTCCAGCCCACTTGCGCAAATTGTCCGGTATTCTTCAATGTTATATGCGATGCCACCGCCGGTTCCACCCATGGTGAAGGACGGACGAATGATCGCGGGCAGGCCGATGTCCGGCATCACAGCTTCCGCTTCCGCCATCGTCTGAACCACGCGGGAGCGCGGGCTCTCAAGGCCCAGCTTTTCCATCGACTGACGGAAGCGCTCACGGTTTTCCGCCTTGTCGATCACATCCGCCTTGGCACCGATCATCTCGACACCAAACAGATCCAGCACTCCGCGACGATCCAGCTCCAGCGCACAATTCAGCGCCGTCTGGCCGCCCATGGTTGGCAAGAGCGCGTCCGGGCGTTCTTTCTCGATCACCTTGGCGACCATCTCGGGCGTGATCGGTTCGATATAGGTCGCATCGGCCAATTCCGGGTCGGTCATAATCGTCGCCGGATTGGAATTGACCAGGATGACCTTATAGCCTTCCTCCTTCAGCGCCTTGACGGCCTGAACCCCGGAATAGTCAAACTCGCAAGCCTGGCCGATCACAATCGGGCCGGCGCCAATGATCAGGATGGATTTGATATCGGTACGTTTGGCCATGAATATTCGCTCGCCTGCGCGCGCCCACAGCTTCGCCACAGAGTGCGGCGCAGAGCGGGGAGCTTTGATTGTAGTGCTGAGAGGGGGTCCTAGACCGGAATCGCCGCCTTGGCGAGCCTGAATCTGCCCCTTTAAGTGTAATCAATTCTCCGCGCATGGAGTGTCCCCGCCGAAACCCTAGATTTTGCTTGAATTCTTAGGGCTGAAAAATCTCGGCCAGCGTGGATTTGTTTGAGGTCAGCATGACAGCTCGCGATGTCATCCCCGGTCAGGGTTGCGCAATCCCCAGATCCCGCCACAGCATTGGCTGCACATCTGCGCGCGTTCCGGTTAATCGCTCCCCAACCAGCCAGTGGGCGCGTTCGTGGACGAGCGGGATGAGGGCGGACTGGGCCAACAGGCGCGCTTCCGCCGCCGCATAGGTGCGGGCGCGCGCATTGGCATCGCTCTGCCGACGCGCATCCGCCATCAGGCTGGCATAGATCTCGTCCTGCCAATTGAAATTATCGGCGAACCCACCCGGCGCAAACGGGTCGAGCATGTAAAAGGGATCCGATTTTAGGCCGCGATTATAGCGCGAAATGGCGATATCGAAATCTCCATTATCGACGGCCTGATAAAGATCGGTGGGGTAGGTGACGAGGATTTCGGTCTCTATGCCCAGCCGTCCCCAATCATCCGCCAGCGCGACCGCGACGGGCTCATTCTCGCCGACTGTTGTGCGGATTTGCAGCGGGCGATCGAGCCAGCTCGCGTCGAGACTGTCGATGATCTGCTGGGCCTGTGCGAGGTCTGCTGGTCCGGATGGCGGCCCGGGGATCACATGCGCGGTGGGACGCGCCGTGTCAGAGAAAAACTCGCGCGCGATAAACTCCCGGTCGACGGCCAGCGACAGCGCCAGCCGCACCCGCGGGTCCGCCAGCTCGGGGCGGGCATGATTGAGCTTGAGATAGCGCAGGATCGGCGCGTCGAAAGACTGAAATCGCCGCCCCAGATTGTCCCGCAAAAAGCCGATTTGATTGGCGGTGGGATTATCCGCGAGATCGTATTCGTCCGAGCGAAACAGTCGAACCCGGGTCGAGGCATCGCGCACCGCGTCCACTACGATCGTCTCGATCGAGACGCTGTCAGCGTTGAAATAATTTGGGTTCTTCGCCAGCCATAGCGTGTTCTGGCCATCATCGCTGACCGTATAGGCACCGGCGGTGACCAGGTTTTCCGGGCGGATCCAGTCTGCACCATGGGTTTCAATGGCGTGGCGCGGGAAAGGGTAAAACTCCCGCATCAGGATGGGGAACAGCCCCAGCGGCGATGTCAGGCGAAACTCGACCACACGATCATCGATCGCCTCCACACCCAGTGTCGCGGGCGGCATCTCACGTGCCAGCACGGCGCGGGCATTCTCGACCGCATAAAAATCACCCAGATCGGCGAAGCTCTGCGTCGGATCAACAAGCCGTTGTGCCGACCAGACCACATCGCCAGTCGTCAGCGCCTGGCCATCAGAGCACCGCAGACCCTCACGCAGAATAAACCGCCAGACCAGCCCGTCTTCCGACACCGTCCAGCTTTGCGCCAGCCCACCGGCCAGCCCGCCATCGGGGCCATAGTCTGTCAATCCGGCATGGATTTGCTTGTAGATCAGTGCCGAGGCGGCGAATTGGCCGCGCGCCGGATCCAGACTGTCGGGCATGGTAGAAATCGCCACCCGCAACAGGCCGGGTTCTGGCGCGGATCGCGCGCAGGCAGACAGGGTGGAGACGAGCCCGGTAGAGGCGGTGGCGGCGAGCAGGGTGCGGCGATTGATCATCGCACCACTATGGCGCGCTTCGCAGTTTTGACCAGAGGGACGGTTGGATCAGGCGCTGGCGGTGGTCTTCAGCGACGATACATAGCGGTCAAACACACCAAAACTGTCCTGCGGTCCCGGGCTGGCTTCTGGGTGATGCTGCACAGTCTGGACCGGCTTGTCGGCCAGTTTGAAACCGCAATTAGTGCCGTCAAACAGCGAGACATGTGTTTCGACAGCCCCTTCTGGCAAGCTTGCGCCATCCACGGCGAAGCCATGATTCATCGAGACGATCTCAACTTGGCCCGTCTCGTGATTCTTGACCGGGTGATTGGCACCATGATGACCCTGGGCCATCTTGATGGTGCGTCCGCCGACCGCCAGGGCCAGCATCTGATGACCCAGGCAGATGCCCAGAATCGGCAGATTATCATCGACCAGCGCCTTCAGGGTCGGCAGGGCATATTCGCCCGTCGCCGCTGGATCGCCGGGACCATTGGAGACGACGACACCGTCGGGAGCCAACTTGCGCACATCATCTGCGGAGGCATTGCCGGGCAGGACGGCGACACGCGCGCCGGCCGACACCAGCAAGCGTAAAATATTCGCCTTCACACCGTAATCGAGCACCACCACGCGAGGTCCGTCGGCGGGGCCGGTTGCGAATCCATCTTCCCAGGACCAGCTTCCCTGATCCCAGTCGCCACCTGCATCGCGGGACACAGCGGCCGCCAGTTCGCGACCTTCCATGCTCGCAGCGCCTGCGGCTTCAGCCTTGAGCGCTTCGATATCAATATTGCCAGCGGGATCGTGAGCAATCGCACACATTGGCATGCCGCTCTCGCGGATGCGCCGCGTCATAGCCCGTGTATCGACGCCGCTCAGAGAGACAATGCCGCGAGCGCGCAACCATTCATCAAAGCCTTCCTCGGCGCGATAGTTTGCCGGAGCTGTGATCGGTGCGCGAGAGACCATACCAACGGCCGCCTTGCGTGCTGGAACGCTGGTGGCTTCCTCGTCTTCCACATTGGTGCCGACATTGCCGACATGCGGGAAGGTGAAACACAAGACCTGGCCGGAATAGGAGGGGTCAGCGAGGATTTCCTGCTGACCGGTCATCGCCGTGTTGAAACAAAGCTCGCCGATGGCCGTGCCCGAGGCGCCATTGCCCGTTCCGACAAATACCGAACCGTCCGCAAGTGCCAGGGCACCGGTGATGATCTTGCTGGTATCAGCCATTTTGAGCTCCTCAAGCGCCTGTCTGGACGGGAATCACCAAAAAGGGATCGCCAGCACCCAAACGGGCGCGTTCCTAGTCAGTCAGGCTTTCACGGTCAATCCCGCAAGCCCTGTTTTCGACGCATTTCCGCCATGACTTGATTCTTTTATCCGAAGGGCATATTCCCGCCGACTTCGTTTTCGGCCATAGTCCGGTCGCAAATCAGGTCCTGCACTCTGAGTCGCCGTGTTTTGGCTCGTGGAGATTTAATGCGGACGTAACCGAACGGTAGACAGCACAGAGCTTACGTTGCGTCCCCTAAGACCCCAGATACTAAACAGGCCCCATGGCCAGAACGCACTCATGCGTCAAATACGGTTGTAAGATACATGTCACTTCGAGAACGCATTACCGACGATATGAAGACCGCCCTCAAGGCTGGCGACAAGCTGCGTCTGTCGACGCTGCGTCTGATTTCCGCCGCTGTGAAGGACCGCGATATTGCTGCGCGCGCTGAAGATCGCTGCTGTGGCTGCGAGGAGGGCGAGATCATGTCCATCCTGCAAAAGCTGGTCAAACAGCGCGAGGAAAGTGCCGCCACCTACGAAAAGCACGGTCGCCTCGATCTGGCCGAAACCGAGCGCGAGGAAGCGCAGATCGTTCGCGAATATTTGCCCAAGCCCATGGATGAGGGTGAAATCGAGCAGGCGGCCCAGGATGTGGTCGCTGAACTGAACGCCTCTGGCCTCAAGGATATGGGCCGCTGTATGGGTGAGCTCAAATCGCGCTATGCTGGTCGCATGGACTTTGGCAAGGCCGGAGCCAAGATCAAGGGGTTGTTGTCCACCGCTGCTTGAAAGCACCCCACGGTCTCAACCCCGTGCTGGCAATTGGCCTGATAAGCACTTGCGCCATGCCTTTTCCCCCGGTCGACTCCGCTGGAGGCGTGACCTCGCGCGCTTTGTGGCGCACACTGCTCGACCGATAATCAAGCAATCTTGCGGTACCTTCACTTATGCGCCTGGGCGAAGACTTCATCGATGAAATCAAGGCACGGATCCGCCCGTCCGATTTAATCGGACGCACGGTGGCGCTGAAGCGCCAGGGCAAGGAATTTGCCGGTCTGTCGCCGTTCAAGAAAGAGCGCACACCGTCCTTCTTCGTCAATGATGAGAAGCGTTTCTATCACTGTTTCGCCACAGGCAAGCATGGCGATATCTTCACCTGGCTGGAAGAAATGGAGGGCCTGTCCTTCATGGAGGCCGCCGAACGCCTCGCCGGCGAGGCGGGGTTGGACCTGCCCGCACCTGATCCGGAAGCCGCTCAGAAGGCCGAACATCGCAAATCACTGGTCGAATGGATGGAGGCCGCCCATGCCTTCTTCAAGCGCTCCCTGAAGGGCCCTGAGGCGGCTGAGGCGCAAAACTATCTCAAATCCCGCGGCCTGACCGGCGCCGACTGTGTCCGCTTTGGGATCGGCTATGCGCCGGAAAGCCGCTCCGCGCTGAAAGACGAGCTGGTCACGGCCGGTGCGACACCCGGCGAGCTGATCGAGTGCGGCCTGCTGATCGCGCCGGACAGCGGCACGCCCTATGACCGCTTTCGCGACCGAATCATGTTTCCGATCCATGACCCGCGAGGACGATTGGTGGCTTTCGGTGGGCGGGCCCTGTCCAAGGAAGCGCGCGCCAAATATCTCAATTCGCCGGAAACCCCGCTCTTCCACAAGGGCGCGACCCTGTATCGCTTCCCCGAGGCGCGTCGCGCGGTTGCTGATCCAAAGTCCGGGGCCAAGGGGCTGATCGTCACCGAAGGCTATCTCGATGCCATCGCCCTGGCGCGCGCCGGCATGGAGCAGGGCGTTGCCCCGCTGGGGACAGCGGTCACCGAAGAGCAATTGGCCTTGCTGTGGCGGGCCGGTGGCGAGCCAATCATGTGTTTTGACGGCGACAGTGCCGGTCGCCGCGCCGCGATGAAATCCGCCGAACGCGCCTTGCCCTTGCTGCAGCCGGGACGGTCGCTGCGTTTTGCCTTCATGCCAGACGGTAAAGACCCCGATGATGTGCTGCGTGAGGAGGGGGCCGGGGCGCTGCGTGCCACCTTCGATACGACCCGACCATTAGCAGATCTGTTGTGGGAGCGTGAGGTCAATGCCGAACCGCTCGACGACCCCGATCGCCGCGCCGGCTTTCGACGCCGCATTCGTGCCATCGTCGGACAAATTTCCGACCGCGATATCCGGGAAGAATACAAGCGCGAATTCGATATGCGGATGGACGCGATTTTTGGCGGTGGCCAGGCTGGCGGACAGTCGGGGCGATACCAAAAAAATTACCAGGGCCGCGGCGGCAAATACCAGCCCAAGCTCGGCGCCTCCCAATCGATGAAAAAACGTTTCGGTGCGGGCAGTTCGGGAAATGACATAAACGCTGTGCGTCGCGCGATTCCCAATCCAAATGAGCGGATTCTCGTTGGTGCACTGATTGAATGGCCAGAAATGGTCGAAGAATTGCTTGAAGAAATCGCATTGATCCCGTTCGTAAGCCTTGACACAATGCGTGACGCCGTTCTAGAGGCCTGCTCTCTTGGACCGGCTGTGTCTTCCAGCGAGCTACGGGCAGAGTTACTGTCGCGCGGATATGCGCAATTGTTGAAACGCGTGGAAGACAATCGGGAGCCCATGAGGGCGACACTAGGTGGGGCAGACGCTTCGGCCCCAATGCGCATTGGGGCTTGGAGACGGCTTGCGGCTACCTATATGAGACAGAGTGGCAGCCAGGAGCAGCGCGAAGAAATGCGCGCTCTTACCGAGCAGAAGATCAGTGAGGACGATTCAGAAAGCTTGCGTTTTATCAGCGAATCCTATCGCCGTGAAAACGCGAAAACTGAAGAGTCCTGACGGGGCAATTATGACACGCGATGTAGTGGAGTGCTGACGAGCGCTACATGAGCACGCGACAAGGGCGAATAAATGAGCAAGACGGCCGAAGCCAACGAAGCATCGGAATCCCAGGACGGACCACTCCTCGACCTGTCGGATCAATCAGTTAAAAATATGGTCAAGGCGGCGCGCAAGCGTGGCTATGTGACTCATGAAGAGCTGAACAATGTACTGCCCTCGGAGGAGTTCTCCTCCGAGCAGATCGAGGACGTGCTGGCAAAGCTGTCCGAGATGGGCATCAATGTCGTCGACAGCGAGACCGAAGAAGACAAGGGCGAGGCCAAGCCCGAGGCCAAGACCGAGGAAGCCACAACCAAGGCTGTCGCCGGTGCCGCCAAAACCGCAATAACCGGTCAAAACACGCCAACATCCGCCGACCGCACCGATGACCCTGTCCGCATGTATTTGCGTGAGATGGGCTCCGTTGAGCTGCTGTCCCGCGAAGGCGAGATTGCCATCGCCAAACGCATCGAGGCCGGTCGCAATGCGATGATCCGCGGCCTTTGCGAAAGCCCGCTCACCTTTGAGGCCATCATGGTCTGGCGTGACGAGCTGCAGGAAGGCGAAGTCCTGCTGCGTGATATCATCGATCTCGACGCCACCTATGGCCGCCAGGTCGCCGAAGCGGCTGAAGCTGCCGGTGATCCACCCGAAGGTGCCAATGAGGAAGTTGAAGTCGAGAAAAAGCCTGAGGCCGAAAAGAAGGCTGACGACGAAGAAAAGTCCGAGGGCGACGACGAGAACAAGGCTGAGGGCGAAGACGGCGAAGACGGCGAAAAGGTCGAAGGCGCCAGCGATGATGATGACGATGATGATGAGGGCGTAACGCTGTCTCTCTCCGCCATGGAGGGTGAGCTGCGTGACGGCGTGATGGTCACACTCGATTCCATCGCCAGCGACTTTGCCGCTTTCCGCAAGCTGCAGGACAAATTGGTGGCCGCGCGGATCGATGGCAAGGACCTCACCAAGGGCAGCCGCGAAAAATATGATGGCCTGCAAAACGCCATCGTCACCAACCTCAACACCATGCATCTCAACAATGCGCGGATCGAGGCCCTGGTGGAGCAGCTTTACGCGATCAACAAGGAGCGCATCTCCCTTGAAGGCCGCCTCCTGCGCATGGCCGACGCCCATGGCGTGCCGCGCGCGTCCTTCATGGACAGCTATTTCGGAAACGAACTAAACCCGACATGGCCGAATTCCATGGAAGGGTCTTCCAAGGCCTGGGACCGCTTTATCGAGCGCGAACTGACCGACGCCAACAAAATTCGTGACGACATTGCCGAGCTGACCCAGCGCGCCGGCGTGCCGATTGAAGATCTGCGCCGCATCGTGCGGTCCGTGCAGAAGGGCGAGCGCGAAGCCCGCGTTGCCAAGAAGGAAATGGTCGAGGCCAATCTGCGTCTCGTGATTTCCATCGCCAAGAAATACACCAATCGTGGCCTGCAATTCCTCGATCTTATCCAGGAAGGCAATATCGGCCTGATGAAGGCCGTCGATAAATTCGAATATCGCCGCGGTTACAAATTCTCGACCTATGCCACCTGGTGGATCCGCCAGGCGATCACCCGTTCGATCGCCGACCAGGCCCGCACCATCCGTATTCCTGTGCACATGATCGAGACGATCAACAAGATCGTTCGCACCAGCCGTCAGATGCTGCACGAGATCGGACGCGAGCCAACACCGGAAGAGCTGTCCGAAAAGCTGGCCATGCCGCTCGAGAAGGTCCGCAAGGTGATGAAGATCGCCAAGGAGCCTATCTCCCTGGAAACGCCAATCGGTGATGAAGAAGACAGTCATCTCGGTGATTTCATCGAAGACAAGAATGCGATCCTGCCGATCGACGCAGCGATCCAGTCCAATCTTCGCGAAACTACCACCCGCGTCCTCGCATCCCTCACACCGCGCGAGGAACGCGTCCTTCGCATGCGCTTCGGCATCGGCATGAACACCGACCACACCCTCGAAGAGGTCGGCCAGCAGTTTTCTGTGACGCGTGAACGCATCCGCCAGATCGAAGCCAAAGCCCTGCGCAAACTCAAGCACCCAAGCCGCTCGCGCAAGCTGCGCAGCTTCCTGGATAACT
>JAQXCQ010000064.1 GCA_029251785.1 Maricaulis sp.
TCGACCTCCTCGGCAACAGCGGCCGGAGCCCAGGCTTCACGGAAGAAATTCGGTCCAAGGAAAACGCCGATTAGGGCGAGGACGATCAAAGCTGTGCGCACGATGCAAACTCCAGACAGAAACTATGGATTGAAGATAGGGGCTCAGACGGGAAAGTCCAAGCAATCGCCTGTCACGGAGGCGTTATTCGCTCTCCGGGCGCAGCAGGCCGGGCAGACCGTCGACGGATTGCTCATTGCGGCCATAGCGGCGTTCACGCCATTGATCTTCGGGCAGGTGGGCATGGGCGCGCAATAATTGGTCGCGCTCTTCCTTGTATTCGTAAAACGGGATCGAGAAGCCGCAACTATCCTGAATGCGATCCAGCTCCACCACGATCACCGAGCGTATGCCCGGCATATGATCAAACAAGGCGGCCAGCTCGGCAAAGCCGGGATCGTCGAAGCCGGTGGCTGTGCCCTTACCGTAGAGACGGACGATATTGGGCGCGCCCTCAAAGGCACAGAACATGAAGGTGATGCGGCCATTTTCGCGCAGATGCGAGATGGTTTCGACGCCGGAGCCACCCAGATCGAGATAGGCGATTTTATTGGGGCCAAGGATCCGAAAACTGTCATAGCCCTTGGGCGACATATTCACATGCCCGTCGGCGCTGAGTGGGGCCGAGGCCACGAAGAACATCTTTTGCTTCTCGATGAAGGCGGCCAGTTTGGGCGTGATCTCTTCGTGGGTCTTGGCCATTCAGTGTGCTCCTATTCGCCAAATACCCGGGCGAAGATCGTATCGACATGTTTGAGATGATAGGCCTCGTCGAAACAATTTTCGATCTGCTCGCTGGAGAGGTGTTTGCACACTTCCTCATCGGCCTTGAGATGATCGACGAGCTGGCCGCCTTCATCCCAGGTTTTCATCGCATTGCGCTGCACCAGACGATAGCTGACCTCGCGGCTGGCTCCGGCCTGGGTGAGGGCGAGCAGCAGGCGCTGGGAATTGTGGATACCGCCCTGGGCGTCGAGATTTTCCTGGCAACGATCGGCGTGAACGATCAGGCCTTCTATCATGCCGGCCGTGCGGTTGAGCGCGAAGTCGAGATGCGCTGTTGAGTCCGGGCCAATGCCGCGTTCGACGGAGGAGTGCGAAATATCGCGCTCATGCCAGAGCGCGACGTTTTCCATGGCGGGCACGACGGCCATACGCACGAGACGCGCCTGACCGGTGAGGTTCTCTGTCAGGATCGGATTGCGCTTGTGCGGCATGGCAGAAGAACCCTTCTGGTTCTTCGAGAAATATTCCTGCGCCTCACGTACTTCGGAGCGCTGAAGGTGGCGCACTTCAACCGCGATGTTTTCCATAGAGGAGGCGATCAGGCCCAGCACGGCGAAGAAATTGGCATGGCGGTCGCGCGGGATGACCTGGCTGGAAATCGGCTCGACTGCGAGGCCCATCTGCTCGGCGACATGTTCTTCCACACGCGGGTCGATATTGGCAAAGGTGCCGATCGCGCCGGAGATGGCGCAAGTGGCGATCTCGTCGCGGGCGGCGACGAGGCGGGCGCGGTTGCGGTCAAACTCGGCATAGAAGCGGGCAAACTTGAGACCCATCGTGGTCGGCTCGGCGTGGATGCCGTGCGAGCGACCGATACAGACCGTGTTTTTGTGCTCCATGGCGCGCTTTTTCAGCGCAGCCAGAACGCGGTCCATGTCTTCGAGTAGCAAATCAGCCGCATCGCGCATTTGTACGGCGAGGCAGGTGTCGAGCACGTCTGAGGAGGTCAGGCCCTGGTGAACAAAGCGGCTTTGCTCGCCAACATGCTCGCCCAGATAGGTGAGGAAGGCGATGACATCGTGTTTGACCTCGGCCTCGATCTCATTGATCCGCTCGACGCTGAATGTGACGTCTTTCGCTTTCCAGACCGCTTCGACGGCTGATTGCGGGACAACGCCCAGCTCGGCCAGCTTTTCAGTGGCGTGCGCCTCGATCAGATACCAGATCTGATACTTGTTCTGGTCAGACCAGATGGCGGCCATTTGCGGTCGGGTATAACGAGGGATCATGGATGCGCTCCAGGCACGTGCTATCGACGCCGCGCATGTGCCTTGCTTGTCGGTGTGTGGTCAAGGGGTGTCGATGCATGGCTGGTTTGCGGATCGCCGGAGCTTTGCGGGATCAGACACAAAAAAGCCCGGTCGAGCCGAGGCTGCCGGGCTGATTGCATATTGTGTTGCGATCAGTTGGTGAACGCTTCACCTGTTTCGGGCAGGCGGCGGATTGAGAAGCTGCCTTCCTGGCCGGCGGCGAAATGCGCACCGCAGACGCCATCTTCAACGGTTGTGAAGGGGCAATCAAAGCCGGTGCCGCTCAGATCCAGTGAGACCTGCAACATACCGGTTTGTGGTACGGCATAGCTGCACTGAGCATTGAGGATGTCATCCGCCATGACGCGGCCGCGATCCTGCTCATTGCGCCCACGCTGGTGTGATGAGACCCGGTCGCCATCGCCTTGCGCGAGTACGCACGACACTTCCCAGGAAGACTGACCGGCCATCTGAAGTTTGAACGCATCGCCACCCTGAATACCACTCGCCGATGCTGTTGCAGCAAGGGCCAGGACGGATGTGAGGGCGAAGGTGGATTTCAGAATATGACGCATATTGATCAGGGTTTCCTCGGGCGATTGGACCGCGAAAGACGGTTTGTGACACTTATATAACAACAAAACGTTGCGATTGTAAATTCCGTATACTGTGTAAATGAGGAAATGGGGTGTCAGGCAGGGGTTTGAATCTATGTGGGGAATCGCTTGGTGGGGCGGGCAGTGAAGTGTGAGAATGGTGTTTGTGGGGGGAGGTCCTGACTTTCGTCAGGATGAGGACGGACTGGTTTTCGTGGGTGGTTGTGAAAGTGTATATACAATATATGGTTGTGTTTTGGGGTGACCAATGGGGGTGAGCGCTTGTTTCGGCCTTGCACATATATTCTGACAAGTCGGCCGGGAGGCGTGTTGTATATTGGTGTTACACGCGATCTTGAGCGACGTTTGGCGGAGCATCGGGATGGGCGCGGATCACGGTTTGCGGCGAAATATAATCTTCACCGCCTGGTCTGGTTCAAGCCGTTTGCAATGTTGGCTGATGCCATCAAGGAAGAAAAGCGCCTGAAGGCCTGGAAACGCCAATGGAAAATCGACCTGATAGAAACAACAAACCCCACCTGGAAAAACCTGACACCATCCAATGCGCCAGCCATGAAAACCAGTCCGTCCTCATCCTGACGAAAGTCAGGACCTCAACTCGCAGGCAAAGCTACCCCATCCCCTCCCAATCCACATCCCCATGTCGATCAAGCGTGGCGGAGCCATCCGGCATCGCATACTTCAAACCCGAGCCACAATTAAACAGCACGCATTCCGCGTCCCGCTCGATC
>JAQXCQ010000085.1 GCA_029251785.1 Maricaulis sp.
CCTCTGGCATGGAGCAGCGCTTCATCAAATCAGACCGCGTCGGGACAATTGAGCATCAGCCTGAAGACGCTCTCAAACAGTTTGAAGGCGAACTTGAGACGCTCGACAGCGCCACTGAGATTTTCGAATCATTGGCAAATTTCAAGCTCACTTCCGAATGGACCGCTCTTGATGAAGATCGACGCGTTGTCTTGGAGGACAAGGCGAATATGCGCGGTAGAAAACTTCTTCATTTGCGCGCTCAGGTGGCAAATTGTGACATTGCAGCCGTCGACAAACCACGCCCGTTGGTAGAAAATAACCGCGCGATCACAAAGGACTTACAACAATGACCACAGTATCCACCCGCGGAGCCACAAGTGTAGACGTTCACGTAGGCGCGCGATTACGCGTTCGACGAAGTGTCCTGGACATGAGCCAATCAGAACTTGGCGAACGCCTTGGCGTCACGTTCCAACAGGTACAAAAATACGAAAGAGGCAGTAACCGCATTGGCGCTAGCCGGCTGTTTAATTGTGCTCGCGTGATGGATGTTCCGATCAGCTACTTCTTCGAAGGCCTTGATGAATACGGAGAACTCCCATCAGGTGGCGATACCGATCATCTTTATGATTTCATCGCCAGTGCTGACGGGATCGCACTTGCTCAAGCCTTCCAGAACGTCACCAGTCAAGACAAGCGTCGCAAGTTCATCGATTTACTCAAAAGCATGGCTGACGAGGACAAATAACCTCATTCGCCTCCCCAATGAGATCGCAAATGACCAGCATGAAAAAACTAGTCCGCATAATTGACACCGAGACTACCGGCGTTGAAGACGATGACCAGCTCGTCGAGATCGCCTCGGTGGACTGGAATGAAGGTGTTTTGGAAAACCCGCAACAATCGTTTGTGCGCCCGTCTATCCCCATCCCGCCCGAAGTCAGCGCTATCCACCACATCACCGATGAGATGGTGCGTGACGCGCCAGTCGTTCTGGAGGCTCTAAAACCGTTCCAGGATGCTTCGATCTTTGCCGCACACAATGCCGCCTTTGACCAGCGCTTTTTGGGCTTTGAAGGCCATTGGGTGTGCACCTACAAGGTAGCGCTTCGTTTATGGCCAGAAGCGCCTAACCATAAAAACCAGACACTGCGCTATTGGCTCAAATTGCCCTCACCTCCACCTGAGGCGGGAGCGATGGCCCACAGGGCGCTCTATGACGCCTGGACGACCGCTCACATCTTTGACCGACTGACCACTGAGATGTCGATCAATGAGATGGTGCAAATCTCAAAGAGCCCGGCTTTGCTTCCCAAGTTTCATTTTGGAAAACATGCCGGCGTACCCCTTGGTGAAGTGCCAAAGGATTATCTGGCCTGGCTGGTCAGACAGGACTTTGACGAGGATGCCATCCACACCGCCCAGCATTATCTTGAGGAGGCTTAGATGTCCTCATCACAAGCGACAAGCCCCTGCCAGGCCGAACAGGTCATCACCGAGCTGTTTAAGGACGAATTGCTGATCTCCCATTCAAAGCTTGCCGGCGCGCTACGCGTAGCAGGCCACACGCTTTATGATTTTGGCGATGACGGTCTGATCAGCTGGCGCGGACGCAATAAACGAAGACGTTATGCTGAGATCGATGTTCGCGCGTTCTTGCTGGAAAAGGACGAGACATGGGTGTCTTCCAAAAATACAAAACCTGTTCGAAAACCGGCCAAAAAGTCCTCGACTCGCAAAAATTCCACTACTCGTTCCGTCAAAAAGACCCAAGCTCGCCGTCCGGGAAGAGTCGTCAATTTCAGGGAACGACTGGCTGCACATCAAAGCGCGCGGCACAAACCTTCGAGCGTCGCTTAAGGGCTCAAATTGCCGAGGGTGATTATCAACGCACGATCTCAGCCACGACAGTTGGCGAAGTCCTTGAAAAATATTTTGCTGACAGATGGGCCGATGATGCGCGCTCAGATGAAATGTTATCGATCCTGGAGAGCCTTGTGCTTCAAATCGGTGATCGCACCCACATCTCCACCTTAAAGACCTCTACGGTCCGCTCTGCGATCCGCAAGCGTGCCAAATCCCCCAAGCGCGTCTTTATCGGCTTTGATGAGCACGGTGAGAAGCTTTTCAAGGATGGCGTAACAATATCGCCTGCCACAGTGAACCGCGAGTTTGAAAA
>JAQXCQ010000110.1 GCA_029251785.1 Maricaulis sp.
GTTAACGCGCGCATAAAGTGGAAAGTGAACGTTTTAGAATTGGTCTTGACCCACCCCTCAAAACCATGATTCAAATGGTCATCTTCAAGGAAACCGCCCGGCGCTAACCGCGACCGGGCTTTTTCATGTCCACTCATCAAACCGCCCCAAAAGAAACCCCGCCGGTGATCAAGTCACGGGCAGGGCTATAGTGGTGCTTGGAAACATCACCTCTGATCGTAAAAGTGATCATTCGGCTAAAGGTGGTTCGGAGCGAGACGCAACCAGACAATCGACAGATGACGAAACTGTAAGGTGAGTGACAGGTAAATCGGTCCCGAAGATTGTGCGGTCTGGATGTCCCCCGAAGCCACATCGTCTCCCAAAATGTCACCAAATACCTGACGAAGGAGCTTGCATGCCAGTTCTGAAAAACTCCCGTCATGAAAAGTTCGCGCAAGCGCTAGCCACTGGAATGTCGCAATTTGGCGCGCACAAGGAGGCTGGATACATACCTAGAGAGGACGCGGCATCCCGCCTGTCAAGGAACGTCAAGGTACGTGCTCGCGTATGTGAACTTCAAAATCGAGGGGCGAAACAAACCGGCTCCACAATCGTTTCTTGCACTGAGCGTCTGAGAAAAGCCTACGATTTGGCGGTCGAGACCAAGAACCCGTCCGCGGCCGTTGCGGCCACGATGGGTGAGGCAAAACTCAACGGTCTTGTCGTGGATAAAAAACAGCACTCCGGAGAGGTCAGTCATCACCATCATGTCGACCCCGCCAAGATCGCATCAGACATCGAGAGCAAGCTGGCTGGCCTCGCAGCCAATGGCGCTCAGACAGAAGTTTCTAAAGAGCCTGACGCCCAGTGAGCTGGAATACCTCGAGCACGACTGGAGTTTTTGGGGCCGACCCAATCAGCAACTAACCGATGAAGACTGGTTCGTCTGGCTAATCCTTGCGGGCAGGGGCTGGGGAAAGACACGAACCGCCGTTGAGTGCATCTCTCAAATGCTACGGGGCAAGACACCTCTAAGCGCACCGAGCAACGCACCAGAGGTGATGTCGATCATAGCCGATAGCCCCTTTGATATGAGGCAGTACACAATTGAGGGGCCATCGGGTTTCATGAATGTGGGCCCGCCGGACTACCGACCATTGCATGAGCCCTCCAAGAAGACGCTGACCTGGCCCAATGGAGCAAAGGCCTTGCTGTTCTCATCAGAAGACCCAGAGGCGCTACGAGGCGCGTCCGGATCGTTCTTCTGGTGGGATGAGCTGGCCAAGAGTCGCTACGCCAAGGCAGGCTGGTCCAACATGTTGTTTGGCATGCGTGAGGGAAATCCTCGAGGGATCGTGACCACCACGCCAAGACCGATCGCGCTGATCCGAGATCTGCTCAAGAGGACGTCGACCAAGGTCACCATTGGATCGACCTTTGATAACCGCGAGAACTTGTCACCGATCTTCTACCGCGAGGTCATTGAGCCGTTGCAGGGAACCAGACTGGGCCGCCAAGAGATCAATGCGGAGATCCTCGATGATGTGCCTGGAGCGCTTTGGACGACCGCTATGATTGAGGCGACACGGCTGACGGGTGATCTGCCTGATATGGCCCGCATCGTTGTTGCGCTGGATCCGTCCGGAACAGGCGGCGATCCGGATAGTCAGGCCGACAGTGTTGGAATCGTGGTGGCCGGCAAAGGCATAGACGGACGCGCCTACATCCTTGCGGATAGAACCTGTGACCTCTCACCAGCCGGATGGGGCGCAAGAGCGGTCGACGCCTACAGGGAGTTTAGGGCTGACAAGCTGATCGCCGAGCGCAACTACGGCGGGGCCATGGTTGAGCACGTCATTCGAACCGTTGATCCATCAGTCAACTATGGCGAGGTCGTTGCCTCACGCGGCAAGGTGGTTCGAGCTGAGCCTGTGGCTGCGCTTTATGAGCAAGGCCGAGTAGGCCACGTGGCGGGCCTTGAGCTGTTGGAAGCCCAGATGATGTCGATGTCCAAGGATGGTTATGCCGCTGAAGGCAGCCCTGACCGGCTTGATGCGGCGGTGTGGGCTTTAACCGAGCTGATGCTCGATGGATCGGGATACACTCTGGCACACGTGGTCTGACAATGAATATACTTGATACGCTCACCAATCTGGTCACAGGTCTTGGCACGTCCAAGGACAAGCTTCACGCGGCTCAATTTGTCTTCAATCCGCTAAGTCAGGCTGAGTTGCAAAGCGCCTATCGAGGCGATTGGATCGCTCGCAAGATCATTGATGTTCCCGCCCAGGACGCCACGCGGGAATGGCGCGACTGGAAAGGTGAGGCTCAAGCGGTCTCAGCCATTACGGCCTTAGAAACCAGAATAGGCCTGCAGTACAAGATCTGTGAGGCGATGAAACGGGCCAGGCTTCATGGTGGAGCCGCCCTGATTATCGGTGTCGCAGGAGATGATCCTGACCAACCATTGGATCTGGAAACCATCACCAAGGACTCATTGACCTACGTCCATGTGGCGGGTCGCAATGAGTTATCAGCTCAGGAAATAGACCGCGATCTTGAAAGCGAGTTCTTCGGTCGGCCGCAAAGCTACACAATGTCGAGCGATACAGGCGTGGCACATATCCACTCAAGCCGGATTATCCCGTTTGTCGGAGCGCCTATTTTGGATGAGGCGCTGAGAAGCGATGAGTGGGGCGATAGTGTCTTACAAGCGCTCTACGATGCGGTGCGCAATGCCGCTGCCAGCCAGCAAGGCATCGCAAGCCTGATCCAGGAAGCCAAGGTCGATGTGATCCGTATCCCGCGGATGATGAGCCAGCTTTCAACGAAGGAATATACCGCGCGGCTTCAAGAGCGGTTCATGCTCGCCACGCAGATGAAATCATCCATGAGCGTGACGTTGCTCGATGCTGAGGAAGACTGGCAACAAAAGCAGGTCAACTTCTC